>NZ_LWFZ01001007.1:0-10120 GCF_001635225.1 Oleiphilus sp. HI0086 | reverse complement strand
TGGGCCTGCCCAAGAAATAGCGACTCGAGCGTTTCTTGATGCGCAATGGCAAGCTGACGCGCGCCAGCGATACCTCGACTTGTCTCGAGATAACCAAAAGCTGTGGCAAGGTTTATTTATTCAATTGCGAGAACAAGGGGGCGATGTATCAGAAGCCCACCAATTGTTGTTTTCGACCTATACCCTCGAAGATGAAAAAGCAAAACGACTATTCGAAGTGTTTGCACAGCACGGTGTTTTACTTCGATTAATCAAAATCGGTAAAGGGCATTCTTTAATTAGGATAGGCTTTGTCGATATACAAAACGTCCAACAAGTGACGGAACTAAATCATAAAATTAAACAAAGCATGCACGCATTAAAAAAATATTTTGCTGGCACCGCAAACGACATACAAATGGAGAGGCAATATGGCTGATCAATCAGTGGAAGTAAAACGTGGCATTATGGTCTGTGGCCATGGCAGTCGAGACAAAGGCGCAGAGCGTGAATTTGGGCGTGTCGCAGCAGGACTAAAAAAACGATTTCCAGATATGCCTGTCGAATATGGCTTTTTGGAGTTCTCCGCACCCAACATTCATATGGGTCTAAACTCGTTAATTGATCAAGGTGTCGAAGAGATCTACGCGGTTCCAGGAATGTTGTTTGCCGCAACTCACGCAAAGAACGACATTCCATCTGTATTGACGACATTCGAAGAGAAAAAGGGGAACGTGAAAGTCGCTTACGGCAATGAACTCGGCTTGCACGAAGCGATGATCGAGGCGTTTCAAGCAAGAATATATGAGTCACTCGGGCTAGACTCCAACAACCCTCCAGATCAACTTTATGACACTATGCTAGTGGTTGTAGGGCGCGGAACGTCAGATACCATGGCAAACGCGGAAGTGGCTAAACTGACTCGAATCGTCAATGAGAATATGGGTTTTGGCTGGGCTGATACGGTTTACTCAGGGGTAACCTACCCATCGGTTGGAGAAGGCTTGGAGCGATTGGTAAAACTCGGTTTTAAAAAAATAGTGGTGGCACCGTATTTTCTGTTCACAGGCAGGTTAATTAAACGTATTTACGGATATGTAGACCATGTCGCCGGACAGTTTCCTGATAGCGAGTTCATTAAGACGCCTTATCTTAATGATCATGAAAAAGTTATCGATGCATTTGAAGTTCGTGTGCGTGAAATTATGACGAATCAGTTACTGCCAGAAAACTTAATGTCATCGTTCAAGCGGAGGCTGGCGGCAGGAGAGGTTGACGTGCATCACCATCATGCTGAATTTGACCCGAATAATCCAAATGGCAGCGTGTCTGAAAGCAGTCATTCGCACGATGACTCACCTAGTCATGAACATTCACACGGTCATTCTCATGACCACTCACACTCTCATGGCCACTCTCATGGCCACTCACATAGTCATGGGCATTCCCATGGCGTTTACAAACATATCGGACACCCAATGGGGCCACGAACCATGATAGGTGACGGGATTTGTAATTGTTTCATGAGACAATTTCCTCAAGAAATACTCGATGAAGAAAAAGAGAAAATAGCTAGCGCCAGTGATAAAACGCCGCTTGCGCATCGCCAATAGCCGTAAGGATGATGAGATGGGCTCTAAGTCATGAGTAAGTCGTTCAGTTATCCTGAAGCCGATAAAAAGGCAATATACCGCGTTATGGCTGAGCGCAGGGATATGCGCCATTTTAATGGTCAGCCGCTAGAAGAAACTACGCTCGGTAGAATTCTTGCGGCAGCTCACTTGGCGCCTAGTGTTGGATTAATGCAGCCTTGGCGTTTTATCCGAATCAAGAATTACGATATTAAGCACTCAATTCATTTACTCGTGGATAAAGAGCGAAAATTTACTGCGCAAGCCCTAGGAGAGCGTGAGCAAGATTTTCTCAAACTGAAGGTAGAGGGCATACTTCAATGTTCAGAAGTAATTGTAGCTGCGTTGCCTGACAAACGCGATGAACATATATTTGGAAGACGGACCTTGCCAGAAATGGATCTGGCATCCTTATCCTGCGCCATTCAAAATATGTGGCTAGCCGCTCGCGCCGAAGGTGTAGGCATGGGATGGGTATCTTTGTTTGAACCGGAGGACCTTAAACAGCTTCTTGAAATGCCTCAAGGAAGCCATCCCGTTGCGATTCTGTGTATTGGTCATGTTGATGGGTTCTATGAGAAACCGATGCTCGTGATGGAAAAATGGTCAGAAAAATTCGACTTGAATGAGCTGGTTTTTGAGAACTTCTGGGGAAAAAGTTAGGCTAGATAAAATGAAACATAATTAGCTTTGTCACCTTACTCAAGGGTGATCTAATTGTTTAAGATCACTTTTATATTTTCGTAGGTGAAGTTCGAACTGCAACATCTTATAGAATTAGTTCGTCGATAACGAACGTCTGTTCGAAATTAGCGTTTACTCAGAGGGGCGGATCCTTGGTGGGCGCCACTAACAATCACCCCATGCTGCCGACCTTGGTCCGTCATATGGCTCTAAGTTTAGCCAATACTGGACCGTCAAGATATCTTGCTTAGTGAGTATCGTATGCTTAATTGAGTGCACAATATACCTCTTAGGAGATTGTTCGGATGCGATCCGTCCAACACCATCGAGCCTATCCCAACCGTGGTCATCAAACCTTTCTCCGACCGAAACTGGTAGAAAAGGTGTATTGGATATAAACATTGCAACAGGTGTGTGCTCTCCACTTGTATCGCAAAGGTATAATTCGTACTTTGTCATCTAGGCGTACCCAACAGTTTATTCTATAAGACTGGAGGCGCATCAAGGCCTCTTAATCATTTTGCCATATTTGGTAACTATAATTTATGTTGGACACGAAGTCTTGAGTGAAAACTAGCTTAAAACTACTAGGGATTTTCGGGAAATAGATATTCCCCTCGGGCTCAATGTCGATAGTTGAAATATGTAAGGTATCAACTTTGCCGATTAAGCTGTTATATATTTCGCCGCCACCACATACAATTGCATGATCTGTTATTTTCTCTAAATGGATTAGAGCATCTTCGATCGTTGAAAATACTAAGACATTCTTATCATCTGATGTGAAGCTTGAACGGGTTACGACAGCATATCTACGATTAGGCAAAGCTCCCATAGACGTGAAGGTTTTTCGTCCGACTAAAAGCCACTGATTATAGGTGACTGCCTTAAATAGTAACTGCTCTCCTTTTGCGCTCCACGGTATATCTGGGCCGTTCCCTATGACTCCATTCTTTGATATTGCTGCCATTAGCGATAATTTCACGAAACTTCCTTCGGTTGTAAAATTGTATAAACAGAGTTGATCTCTTTGTGACTACAGCGCTGCTTTTTTGTGCGGTAGGAAAGGGGTTTTTAAGTATATTATGTAGCTAACGAAGCCTCAATAACCGCTAATGCTTTGATGCTAAGTTGAAATTCTAACATTGCTTTAGCTCTCTCAAAACTGAACCAGCCAAACTCACAATGTTCGCTGGATAATATTGGGTCGGTACTTACAGGCGCAGAGAAAACGAATTCTTGAATAGTATTGTGCTCTCTTGCGTACTTTGATTGCCACTCTGGTTTAATAGCGTATTCATACTGGTAGATTGACTTACCAATATTTGAGATGCATATACCTGACTCTTCGAAAACTTCTCGGATCGCAGCTTTTTGAAGGCTCTCGCCTAGCTCTTTCCCCCCAGTAACACTTTGCCAAAAACCAGAAAGAGCTAAGTCTGGGCGAGGTACCCGCTTTAACAACAGATACTGTCTTTGGTTTCTAGTTTCTCGATAAAGAAATACACTGACTGAAATTGGTTCTCGCATAAATACCCGTACTTTGCACATAAAGCGAATGTTGAAATGTATCTTGTAGCTATGATTTACCAATTGTCTTTGAGGTTTCCAATCAATATGTTGGTTTGTTTTTTACAGCTAAAAAATATCTTTGGTGAGAGTATTCAAAGGGATAACCTTTTACAACAGTTTCAATGAGAAAAGAGCGTTTTAGGTCGAGTGTAAGCATTGGCTCAATTTTAAAACTGGCTGCATTACCCTTATCTAAATAAGTGATTAAAACGGTAATTTTGCATACGTACTTGTAATCCTGGTATGTTGTCAGTCGAAAATATCTTGGAGCTAATAAACTAGCGCTTTGTGCTCAAAGCCAGCATTCCATGAGCGTTCGTAAATGTTATATTTAGGCCAAATCTAAACCAAGCTTCAACGGCAGCTAATGGCACAATCAACGTCACTTAAAAAATAGATTACCGCCTGCGCGGTAATGACAGAAAAGCGGACAATGTGATAGTTCGAAAATGTCGGCTGTCTCATCACAGCTGCCAAAAAGCAAAACCCGCCAAAAGACCGCTTTGTGAAGGTAACTGCTATAGTTGTTACACAAGAAAAAGATCTGCTTTTTTCTTCTAACCGATGAAACTCATTTCGTTGGTTTTAGCCGAACTCTCTTGATAAGTGTTTATGGAATCACTGAACTGAAAGAGTCGGTTCAAACCAGTCTCAAAGGTCCGCTATCCGAACAAAGGCAATGAACTTTTCTTCTAGCTCAGCTAGAGATTAATGCCTACTTACTCATCGTTTGTGATAAGAAGCAAGGTCGGTTCTTGAATATTAAGTTATCTATTCCCATAAAATGACTCAGCGATGTGAGTAGTCGTAAACCTTTATAACCCTTTTACCGAAGACTTACCGAACATTCTTTCCCGTTTTTCATAATGATATGTAAATGGGTTGATACCAAACGCTTGAACAGCACCAATATCATCTCTAATATGGGATCGAAACTTATGTAGATAAGTTATTATACTATCCTCACGGCACGTATCTAGATCCAATACATCATTAAACACTGTCAACATGGGAGGGGCTAAAGAACGGTACTCTTGTTGAAATAGACCACATTTGCAAGCTTCTATTGCCGGCCAATCTAATGCTTTGATCTTATTTAGTACATCTTCTTTGGATAAACAGAATGATAACTCGTCTGCAGATCCAGAAAATGAGGCGATCGATACTAGATCTTCGGTCTCGTATTCATCACCGTGTTTTAGCCTGTAGGTCTGCGAGTACTCAAAATCCTTTGTGTTCAAAGTTTGTTGAAAATGAATAGCATATCGAAGCAGGGCATAGAGCAAAGCATCGAATGCACGAGGTACAATAAAGTGACGGAGCGCATGACTTTCAAATAAGGGAACGATAGTGAATGCTTTGACGAGTCGTTGTATAAGCGTGTAGCAACCAGCCCATCCGGTTTGTTTAAGGAACAGAGGGGTCATCTCTTCTAAGCTTTTCTCCAGCACCTTAGCACTGTGGAAGTGAGACGTTAATGTAAACATAAGCATTAGCCATACGCTCAGTGCGAAACAAATAGGGCAAGGTGGCGATAACGCCTGGAAATGGTTGATCGAAAGATATCGATAGGATTGAATTGAAAGCAATCGATGCTGTTTAAGCAAACCGCTAATTAATTTCAGACGTGACATACCATACTCTAAGACTAACGTTTCTAAATCGTGAATTTGCTCAAAATATCGGTCACGATGTGCTTCTGTATCATACGACTGAAGATAAAATGTGACGCTAGAAATTTTGCTCACCTCAACGCCATGAATTGCTCTTAGCTGCTTTTTCTTGCACCAACCTGCTTTGCAACATATTGCCCAAAAATCCGGATGCTCCGGCGAAAATCGTGATGGATATGGGAACGACAATCCCAATTTCTGTATTAGTCTGTCCTCGTCACCAAGCTTCATGCGAAGTTTTTCATCAATGTTAGTGATCAGGTTAGTCAAATAGCCAACCGTCGAGTCAATTTTTTCTGCTAGGGATGCCTGGCCCTCGATGATTGAGGCGAGTGTTTTTTCAATGCGGTCATCCCTACCTCGACCACATTGAGGACAATGGCGCGTAGCAATTTCCTGTCGTGTTTTGGGATATGGGGAGTGGCAGCGCGAACAAGTACTTCCTAAGGTCGTATCATGAATGGGGCAATTCGTTAACCAAGGATAATCATAGATATCGCTATGATAGAAAAGCGCACTGCATTGTGCACAATGACGTAAGGCTGGTTTGAATTTATGGCGGTTTAGATCAGCATGCGTCGCAAAAATCGTTTGATCATTACCTTGGCGTATATCGCGCATGAGTAGTCCAGGATTGGCCATGCACTGAATACGCCAGCGTCCCCATTGACTCAAATAGGGTAGCCAAAAGAAACGACCTTGATTAACGAGATAGTCGTCGGGTAAATACTTATTCACGATCATCAGATCCCCGCCACATAAAAGGCCTCAGTAATAAGGGCATCGTCATAGTCGTGAACAACCGTCAACCGTGGCAAGAAGTCCATTAGAAGAATGTCTAGGGTCGCTCGACAGATTTCCATGGTTAGTTGTGACTCTTCCTCTTGGCAGAATTGATCACAATAAACACGCCAGATGTCGCTAGCCATATTGACGAATCGCCAGCCTTGTTCGACTGCTCGGGGTAGAAAGTACGCGGTAAAGCTGGGTCCATTGTCGGGGTAGGTAAAGGAATCATATTGAGTCAGTATCTCCCTGAGTGCTGACTCAGACTGCACGCCGTAAAACGATGTGTGTTGACGAAAGAAGCGCCCGTATATATGGTCATTTGTCGATTGGTGAATTTGATCTAAGAGTTGATTAGACTCATTCTGATTACCCACGAACACCGACATTAGTCGGATTCTAGCGGTTTCAAATGCATCAAAAATCTCAGAAAACGCGTACAGTTGATCCAGACTTAATCGCTGCATTTCATCGACAATCAGAACGATCTGATAAGTTTGATAAAGGCTAACTAAATCCAAGGCATGTTGTACGAAGCGTGCGGCCAAAACATCCGATGAGTCGGATTTCGATACAGGCACATTGACGCTCAAGCATAGATTGTTAAAGACGCCTCGTATGGTTTTTATATCACGACGATTGATGGAGGTATAGATCACCGGAACGCGACGTTGTTGACGATTACGCAAGCGATCAACGAGACGACGTACGGCAAAGGATTTTCCAATTCGTGCCGGCCCAATAATATAGCCGCCGGTTCCTCCGGTCCATAGCCAACGTTTCACTGTTTCCTCTAATTGGAGCGATGCTTGAGTATCGAATACGACCTCTAGCGGTGTATCGATGAGGGGGTGAAAAGGCATTTCCTGGGACGTCATGATGGTTCTCCAGGATGGCTAAAAGCCGTCTGACTAGACCATGTGGCATTGGCTTTAGCTTGGCGTTTCGCTTTTACACGTTCTGGCTGATTGAGGTCGAGGGCGTCGCCGTTCGATTGAAATGTAGTGGCTACGTGTAGCAGTCTCAACGCATGCTTTGGTTCCTGCTTGTGTTTAAGTAGATAGTGCAGTAATCCCGCTAAGGGATCACGCGCCTGAATTTTATCGTGGCGAATTAATTTGTTGATGTATTTTCGGATCGTGATGGAGTGGGGGAATCGTTGCCAGGAACGTGAGCAGGTTGCTACGCCGATAGGCCTGCCCATTTCGGTGTCGACCTCAAACTTGCGAATATCACGCGCATCCATATTCGCGTAGACATGTGTTTCGCTTGGCGCTAATCGAGCGAGGTCGCCAAGGTAGTAATGCACGCGTTCAAAATACAAATAACATTGCCCGCTGTCGCGATTTCGCTTAATGGGTAATCGTAACCGGAGGCGGAACGGGTTGCGTGGCACGCCAATGTCTTCAGAGACACTGGGGTGCCAGTGATGTTGCCATTGATGCGCAAACAACGTTAGAGGGGAAGATCCGGCATTTCTTCCGCCTTTACTTAGTACGTTATGTTGAGTCAACACAATGCTAAGCGCTTCTTCAAACGTTTGCAGACTGATGGCAGGAGGTTTAGTTCGGTTTTTTGCATCTTCTCGCTTAGGGTCACGCGGATGCGATCCTGTCGTCGAAGGTAATTTATGACTATGGTGGCGATTAATATAATCAAAGGCACGTTCAACTTCACTCCGCGCGACAGGATGTTTCGGATGCCCAAACTCAAGGGTCGCCCCTTGATCAACGACAACAAGCTGTTCAATCGCCTTTGCGTGATGCATCCAGGCATTGTCAAGTGCAATGCGTTCGAATACAAGGGGCGATAAGTCAGGTAAGGACGATGGAAAAGTGGCACCCGGGTCGTAAGTAAATAAGGGGGAAGTGAGTGTCATCGGCTGCCAAGATTGCAGACAGTTATCGAGTAGTGTCTGTAGATCGAGGGCACTAGGATGGTCTGTGAGTGATAGGTGGTATCCAAGATAACACGAAGAGGCCACGTCTACTGCGATTAGTAAAGTCGCGCGAGCTAATCGCAGAGGGATTAATTCATCATTTAAACAGAGAGTCAGCCGTCCCTGGAAATCAATGACCTGCTCATCAATTTCGACACGATCCATGACCTGCAAAGGGGGCTGGCTGGCTGGAAATTTCATTCGAGCTGTGCGCTCTCGTGCTTGAAGCGCATTCGCGAGCTTTTTATGAATATGACGACGTAAGGATTCGTAACCGTACTTATTTGTGGTATAGGGGTAGCGATCGTGTGGCCAGTGTGCATCGACCAGACACTGTTTGTACATGCCAAAAATGGAATGAAGTAATAAGGTTGGTGCGTATCGTGCTTTTTTCAAGTGCGCAGCAATAGCCTCATCGATCATGACTTCGATACTAGGCAGTTCGCTGAGCAAGGCTTGAAACGCCCCTTTTTCACCGCTAGGTTTGAGCACGCTTGGCAGCGCAATAAGTCGTTCATTTGCTTTGAGATGTTGATGGGGAATTAGCGCTTTTGTCAACGGCCATTGACCGTCATGATCCTCGGTAAAACAACGATTAAGTAACTGAGTGATCCGGCCAGGGGATAAGGCGACACGCTCTGCTACGTGGTTAAGTGCGTCGCCATTTAGTACGCAACAAGCTACTTGTTGGTTACGTAGGAACGTACTTCGCACAGAAACCGGTAAGGCATCGACCTCAACCAATGGCCAATTATTGTAATCGTAGTAGTGCGGCGCTAGCGCGAGGGCATGTCGCCAACGGGACATCGGGATAACTCCAGATCATAACTGAGTCGACATTGGGTTAAATTCCCCTGAATTTTGCCGCGATGAAGTAGCCTGAATAAGGCAACTTCACTCATTGCGCGCGATTCACGGTCCAAAGGGTGTAACCAGTGACGTAAGGGGAAGGTCTGGCCTAGGGGCCACTCAAGCAGAATATTTAATTCGTGGTTGTCGGTGTTTACATGACGCGCACGATATAGCACGCGAACGATACGCCACCAATTTAATGCTTCCGTTTCACGTTCACGGGCTGATTCGTTGGCAATAAGTTCAAAGATTAGATTATGTAACTGGCAGAATGCTTTGAGTGCGGCAAGCTTTTCGTCATCCCATTCACCCCGCGGTTTAAGTTCGATAATGTAGCGACCATCACGTTTTAATACATAGGCATCGGGCCGATAGGGCACGCCTCGGTACCGAAGTTTTAGCGGTTGAGGAATGTAACTAACCACGCGAGGGTCGCCTTCTTGCAGGGCAGCATATAGGTACTCGTCATAGGAGTGAAATTCAGCGGCACCGGGATATTTGATCATTGCTTGGAGGCGACATTCGACCGCCGTGCGAAATGCGCGACCGTTGGTATGTTGTTGTGGCACTAAACTCTCAGCGGTGACAAGTCGCGCTAATCTTAGCTGCTCTCGCGTCATGTACACATCCTCAGTAGACCGAAGAGACTGTTATTTTACGTGGTAAACAACACATAAAAATAGCCTGTATTTCTGCACCAATAACCCATACATTGGTACATAGTTACTATACCTTTGTTTCTAATGGTTATTTGTTCTAGTAAGAGTGCTGTTTGGCTAAAAATAGTGGCTATAATTACCTTTAACTTGCTCCAAAATTAGGAGGCAAAAATGGAACACTTATTTGAAAAACCAAAGCAGTTATTTGAATACCGTGTTTTTGCGCAAAACCGTGAAACTTCAGGTTACCTATGCTCTTACACTTGGAATGAGTTAATCGACCATAGAGCATCGCTCTTCAACATTGATAGTAAGTACCCAAGATATTTGGTAAAGCCAGAGATA
>NZ_LWFZ01001006.1:0-584 GCF_001635225.1 Oleiphilus sp. HI0086 | reverse complement strand
GATCAGAATTTGAAGTCTCACAGACCTCTAACGTATCATATAAACACCTCATTGCCAGAGCAGTCTTTCCAATTCCACCTTCACCAACAATAGAAATCACTTTTGTATTAGAAAACAGCAACTTATTAATCGCATCTCTGTCTTTTTTTCTCCCTATAAAGCCAGTATCATCAAACTCTGGCAAAGGAAGGTTTTGGAAAATGGTATTTACTTCTGCACGCCAAAAGCTGGGAATATCTAGAAGTAGAGTATAGGTAGGGTCTTCTAACTTATTTATAGCTGAAGTAATATTTAGCCACCTATAGCTATTCCCCTTACGTCTGAGCTCATTCGAAAAATCAAGAAGATCATTAAAATCATTCGGCTCTAAGGGCCTAGAATGGCAAACCCTGTTTCTAGTTTGAGTTAGTCTATCTAGTTCGGATGAAACAAAGCTAACTTCTTCTTTCGAAAGAATGCTTTGATTGTCTTTAATTTTATTCAGCAATTTGCATAAATCACTGAAGTCTAAATACTCGAGTAACCCACTACCATCAGCATCTGATATATAAACTTCCTTGTTGTGGTTAAAATAACGCTCTTTA
>NZ_LWFZ01001005.1:0-2035 GCF_001635225.1 Oleiphilus sp. HI0086 | reverse complement strand
GTTTCGGTTAATTTGGCGAACAAGCATTAAAATAGACTGAAGGATGTCCAAGGGTTCAAAGCCGGAAATGGTAATGGCTGTCTGGTAATGTTTGGCAAGTTCAAGATAAGGGCGTTCACCAGTGATAACGCTTACGTGGCCTGGGCCAATTAAACCATCAAGTACTCTAGTTCCAGCTTGTTTAGCTGGCTCTAGAATACCGGTGATTGCCGGAGGTGTCAGTACGTGGTTGCAGTAGATAAATAGGTTTTTAATATTGGCTTTGACAGCGGCGTCGAGCATAGCAACTGTAGGAGGCGTTGTCGTTTCGAAGCCAACAGCAAAGAATACGATATCCTTGCCAGGGTTATCTTGAGCCAGTGTTAGTGCTTCGAGCGGCGAGTAGAGCATGCGCACATCAGCTCCTTGGGCGCGTGCTTTTAACAAGCTCATTGTTTTGCTGCCGGGTACGCGCAACATATCACCATAAGAGCAGAGAATCGTATTTGGCTGCAGTGCGAGCGAGATAGCATTATCGATCGCGCTAATGGGCAGGACACAAACAGGGCAGCCGGGCCCATGGAGCAAGTCGATATTTTCAGGAAGTAAGTCAGGGATACCATAGCGAAAAATGGTATGCGTGTGACCACCACAAAATTCCATCAAGCGATAGCGTTTATCACTCTGTACTTCATTGGCAATGTTTTGGCAGAGCTTCTTGGCGAGTGAGCCTTGTCGAAACTCGCTGATATACTTTAGCTCTGGTGAGGCTTTTGTTTTAGCGCTCATCAGCCTCTCCTTGTGCAAAGAGCGCTAGTGTTCGTTTGGCCTCTTCTTCATCCAGCTTATTGAGAGCATAACCAACATGTAAAATAACATAATCGCCGACATGGACATCTTCGACTAGTGCCGTCGAAATCTTGGTCTTCACACCGCTTAGCTCAACGATCGCTTGTTCATCATCGAGAAGTGTTTCAATTTTTACCGGAAGTGCAAGGCACATGGTGCTGAGAGTCCTTAGTTATTTTACCAATGGCTCAAGTAAGCTTGACCCAGAGCGATGCCACCGTCGTTGGCGGGCAGCTTGATAGGGAAATATACCTTAAATCCCTGTGAAGTTAAGTGTTCGTTAAGCGATTCTCTGAGAAGCCGATTTTGGAAGCAACCTCCTGAGCAATAGACCGCTTTAGTCTGGCGCTGTTTGCTTGATTTCTCTAACCAACGAACGAGACCATCGACTAACTCGCGATGGAACAAGTATGCAGCCTGAGGTTTATTCTCCATAGCGCTTAAATAAGGAAGAAGCGGGCTAAGTAAGAGTTGGTTTTTCTCATCGATTTTGACAAGAGATTGAACGTGGTCCCTGGAGGCTGATCGAGCCAAAGACTCCAACTCTGCAGCGGCTTGCCCTTCATAAGTACACTCTTGGCGAACGCCGATTATTGAGGCGGCTGCATCGAACCACCTGCCTGCACTGCTCGTAAAATGGTGCGTTCCATTCAGAATGAAATGACTAGTGAGCTCATTCTTGAGGCTATCTGCGTAAGCTTCGAATGCCTGTTCCCTACTTGTTTTTGCCAATAGATTTGCACCAGTTCGCCAGATTTCCCGTGTGGCGATATCGCCACCAGGAATCGCTATTTTCTCAAGGTGTCCGATACGTTCTATCTGCTTCGAGTCTACATAGAATAGCTCACCACCCCAGGCTTGATTATCGTCTCCCAGGCCATTTCCATCGAGTATTAAAGCAAGCGCGGGTAGTTTTGCTTGGCCTGTTTGTTCTGCGAGTAAGGATGTCAGGTGAGCGTGATGGTGTTGAACTTTTATTAGGGGCGAGTTGCTTTTCTGCGAGTTCTTTTCAGCGAAGTGAGTACTTACATAATCTGGGTGAAGGTCTGCGCAGTATTGATCAATCCTATTGCCAAAAAGGTGTTGATAATGCGCGATGTTAGTCTGGAAACGCAGGTAGTTTTCTGGCTTGTCTAACTCGCCATGATAGGGCGATATATAGGCTTTATAGCCTTGAGTTAAGCAAAAGGTATTCTTTAAATGGGCC
>NZ_LWFZ01001004.1:0-884 GCF_001635225.1 Oleiphilus sp. HI0086 | reverse complement strand
ACTCGGAATTTCCTGACCAATCTCGGCATGATGGTAGACCGAACGCGCAAGCGGTGGAGCCTCAACAATTTCGACATCATGTTCGTTGGCAATTTCTCTAATCTTCAAGGCGACTTGATCATGCCCTTTCGCAAGCAAAATTGGCGCGGCATCTTCTTCAGGTTTATATCGTAGCGCGACTGAAAAGTGAGTTGGGTTGGTAATCACCACGTCAGCCTGAGGAACATCTTGCATCATTCGACGCTGCGCCATTTCCATCTGCAATTGGCGAATCTTCCGTTTAACCTCTGGCTTACCTTCCGTGTCCTTGAATTCGTCTTTCACTTCCTGCTTCGTCATCTTCAGATTTTTTGTATGATCAAATATCTGAAAAGGTACATCAATCATAGCGATCACGATCATCGTACATGCTAAATAGAAAAAACCCCACCCCAGTATTTTGGAAGCTGTTTCCATTGCTGAAATTACATTTTGATCGGCAAGCCCGATAAGCGTTGGCAATTGCGAGTGAATAATCAAAACTGCAACTGCGACAACCAATGACACCTTTGCAATCGCCTTTATGAGCTCCACTAAGGACTTGAGGGAAAACATCTTCGCCAAGCCTTTAATTGGGTCCATTCGGCTAAACTTAGGCGCCAGAGCTTTAGTTGAGAAAAGCCAACCACCCAAAGCAACGGACCCTGCAATAGCCGATACAAACAACAAAATTAGAAACGGCAAAATACCTTCTGCAACTTCAACCGCGGCTCTTGCGAGATACATTCCCATCTGGCTTGTATCTTGTGTCGCCTCTCTAGAAAACGAAAAACTAGCAGTCATGATCTTTGTTAAAGATGCTGCGATACCGCTACCAAAAATTAACAAGCCCCCCGCCCCGACAA
>NZ_LWFZ01001003.1:0-568 GCF_001635225.1 Oleiphilus sp. HI0086 | reverse complement strand
ATTAAGGCTCAGATTGAGCTCCAGTTAGGCGCGCCTTTGGATGAGCTTTACAGTCGTTTTGATGAAGAGCCGCATGCCGCTGCTTCAATTGGGCAGGTTCATCGTGCCTGTACTAAGCAAGGGCAAGAAGTTGTCGTCAAAGTTCAGTATCCAGGGGTTGCTGAGTCATGCGACTCTGATTTAAAGCAGTTGAGGTTAGCGCTTAAGCTAGGTGGCTTGCTGAAGATGCCAAAAGAAAGTGTTGACGCTCTATTTGCCGAGATTAGGGATCGTTTACATGAGGAGCTCGATTATAATAATGAGGCTGCAAATATTGCGATGTTTCAAAGTTTTCATGATAAGCATCCAAAGATACTCATTCCATCGGTTATCGAAGACTTATCAAATAGGCATATTCTAACGATGGAATACCTACCAGGAGACGATATACAAGCACTAAAGCGTGAGCAGTATACTCAGGATCAGATCAATCAACTCGGCGAAAGACTATTTGAAGTTATGGCTGAGCAGCTATTTGACTTCAAACAGATTCATGGCGACCCGCACCCCGGTAATTTTGCTTTTCGAA
>NZ_LWFZ01001002.1:0-421 GCF_001635225.1 Oleiphilus sp. HI0086 | reverse complement strand
TCTGTCCGTCGGCGCTCATTTGCCATTATTATTTTCTCATTGATTTGATAGTTGTATCTTATAGGTTACACGGCGCCCTTCGACCTTAACGCCTTCCACAGAATAAGAACTGCTAACCGGTATATTCCAACTGCCAGGAGCTCCCCCTCCCAGACTTGCCACATTTATCTGATCTATATCGCTTTCAAGATAGACTTCTTTTTCATCTTTAGACAAGACGTCGAAATATTTGTAACCATTTTCTTTTGCTATTTCAGCACAGCGCTTTAGTGCAAAGCCATGAATCGTTTCCCAACTACGATTCGCACTCTCGGTATACTCCACATAAAAAATCCCTTTCCCAGCTTTTAGATCCCTATACCCTGAATTCCCTTCTTCCGCCGCGTGATACACTGCGGCACATGCACTTAACAATACAGAC
>NZ_LWFZ01001001.1:0-592 GCF_001635225.1 Oleiphilus sp. HI0086 | reverse complement strand
TGACCTTCTCCTGGCCCAAATTCAATAATGGTTTGTTCTGCTAGATTGGCGCGCTGCTCTTGCAGAAGAAGCTCAAAGCTTGCTTGCGCATATAAGCTATGTTTCGCAATAAGCTCTTGTTGTTCATGAAAGCGGTCTGCATTGCGCGAAAAAAATGCTTGCGATTGAACTGCACGTTGTTCCTGAATACATTTGATTTTGTCTTGTAGGCTTTGATCAAGCGGGCACTGGTCAACTAAGGAAAATAATTGTTCAGTAGTAGACTTTACTCGCTGTGAATCGAATGAGACTGGACGACGATAAAAGACGGCATTACCTTCGCGCTGTGCTTCTACAAGACTTGATTGGCTGAGTACCTTTAAATGGTGACTCATGCCAGACTGTTTGGTGTTAAAAAGTTGAGTCAGCTCGAGTACGCCAAAGGTCTCAAACTGCAGTACCTGAAGGATCTGAAGGCGAAGAGGGTCACCGCAAGCTTTGAGAGCCTGGCTAAGGAGGTGGATGTCGCCGCAATTAATCGGTTCTACTTTCGAGGTGCTTATCATCATAGTTTTGAAGTATATCAATATATATTGATATAGCAAACACAATA
>NZ_LWFZ01001000.1:0-874 GCF_001635225.1 Oleiphilus sp. HI0086 | reverse complement strand
TTTGCTGTCGTTGGATTTAAAACATTCTGAGGAGCTATTAATTGATCAAAGAAAGCTAATTCCGTTCTCTGTATTGCTAAGAAATATAAGGAGTGGAAAGTTAAGGTTAAGGTTTGACTCAGGGAATCGTATATGGGCCATAGTGAAAGATTCTCAAACAATGTGGTTGACCACTAAGGACTTTATTAATCAAGTGCGCTGGGCAGGATGTGAGCAGGAAGATCGGTTTGAATTCTTGTTGGGCGCTAATTCCGTGAAAGCAGCAAGGCACGAACAGAACGTAAGAGTTAAAATCTCAAATAAGAACAAAGCACGTTTTGCTTCGCTTTGGGAGCTGGACAGCGGTGTTGGAGCAGAACTGATTGGTAGCAACTTGAATCCTGAGAACGGATTAAATAATAATATTCTGACTTTAGATTTCGCTAATTCACTTATTCAGAAGAAAATATTTATTTCATTGTTGCTTGATGAAAGGCTTTCTATCGACGGAGAGCAAGAGAATTTTACTCTAGATCAATTTCTGGAGGAGGTTGTGCTTAACGAGTTGGTTAGCGGCAACGGGCAGTTTTGTGCCTATACGGTTTATAACAAAGAGGCTCTTTAGATACGGATAACAACAAGTTAAAGCACTTGTCAAAGAAACTCAAACAGCGAATCACTGGGAGCGAAATTGATGGAAGCTAAAAATGGTAATGGATTGTTTGTTATTGACGAGAGGGGCAAATTTTATTTTACAGCGCAAGGTAAGGAGCAGCTTAGTGGGTTGTTCGAATTGGCAGGAATTGATTTTGATAATATCAGAAGCTTTGATGATTACATCAGAGCCCGAGAACACGCTTCCCCATATTTTGGTTTGTGGCTCAAGAAATACTGT
>NZ_LWFZ01000999.1:0-890 GCF_001635225.1 Oleiphilus sp. HI0086 | reverse complement strand
CTCCTTGCGGCTTAGTGATGCGTGTTTCTTTGGGAAAGTGTAGCGCAATTAAATCTAGCAACCTATCGCGCCTCTGGCTGTAAACTTCACGAGCATGCCTCAAGTGACGGTCAAAGCGCCCTCTAGACAAAATATCGGCAACCGCCAGTTGGGGTAAAGCAAAGTGACTGGAGTTGCTTAAAAAACGTTGGTACTCAATTTTTTCCCGATATCGCCCTGGCATCACCCAGCCGACACATAGCTGAGGGTCAAGCACCTTCGAAACTGAAGAGCACAGCAGAATTCGGCCATCCTTATCATAAGATTTAACAGCTTTTGGCCTAGCATCACTGTATGACAGCTCTCCGTAAATATCGTCTTCAATCATCGGTAAATCATATTTTTCTAAGAGCTTCGCCAACTTGAGCTTCGCAGTTTCTGGCATCAAGGCTCCCATGGGGTTGCTATAGCTAGGAACTGATAACACAACTTTTACGGGCCACTGCTCGACTGCCAACTGAAGCGCGTCGATGCTCATTCCCCTTACCGGATCTGAAGGAATTTCAAGCGCTTTTAGCCCCAAAGATTCGATTAACTGTAACAAGCCATAATAGCCTGGCGACTCTACCGCAACCACATCACCTTTTTCACACAGAGAGCGTAAACACAATACAATGGCCCCTTGGCAGCCAGCAGTAATAATAATTTCATCAGGTGACACTAACATGCCCGCATCAGAAGCACGTCTGGCGAGCTGCTTCCTTAGTTGAGGACAGCCTTTTCCTGAGTCATAGCCAATGCCGAGAAACTTCTCAGTCCGCACAAGGTTTGCAAATGATTTTTTTAGTTGTTCAATAATAGGGAAGTCACTTGCCGGGACCGCTGCACCGAAGCTGACATTGTTTGGTTCT
>NZ_LWFZ01000998.1:0-1031 GCF_001635225.1 Oleiphilus sp. HI0086 | reverse complement strand
TTCGCGTTTTCAGCGTTTTTTACAAATACAAACACGGTATCACCGGGTTTAACTGAGCCGAGAAGTGTTTCATCAAGCGATACGAATACATCAATTAACGAACCGCTGCTGTCGCTGGAAAAATCTGACAGTTCGATACCTGCACGGCGCTGCGCTTCATTAATGCCTTGTTTCATCTGGCCGGCGGCCGGATGTTCAGGATAAGCCTCTAAAACTTTAGACCAGTACTCAATAGCTAGTGAGAAGTCCTCAGACGTAAACGCATTGATTGCTAATAAACTTAAGGTATTTGGTTCGTTTGGGTTTAGTTCTAATGCCTTGTCAATCGTACCTTTAAGCGCGTCGGTGAAAATGCCCTTGGATGCGTAATATTGAGCCTGAGCTGTAATTCCGTAGGTTGCAGCAAGATCTTGATAGTTTATCTCGGGAGCCTCTTTTAACAAGCGAGTAACTTGTTCGAATGCGTCGACAGCAAGAGAATAGCGCTCGGTGTTCATTGCGGTGCGTGCTAGCAGGCCCCAGCCTTGAATGTTATTTGGGTTATCTTTTAGCTTGGCGTGTAATTGTTCGAGTAAGGCAGAGATGTCACCGTTTCGTGCTTGCTCAGTGGCACTAGCGAGCTCTGCATTACTTTCACTTCCTTCAAGATAGGCAACAACATCGTTGTAAGCGCCATAGTGGTTATAAAGAGCGGCGCTTAGTGCGACAACAACGGATACGCTGCCAAGTATAATTCCAATTGATGAGAATTTACTTAGCGAACTAGAGGTGGAATCAGAGTGGCTTTGATCGATACGATCGGCATCTTCGAGCAGCGTGTTATCAAGTTCTTCCTTAAGTTGAGCATATTGCTCGTCACCGATCACACCGCTATTTTTATCTAACTGTAATTCATTTAAGCGTTCTTTATATATTAATACATTTTGGGCAGTACGTTCTTTATTCTCGTTGGCCTGAATCTTATTCTGCTTGATTGTTTGTCGCTGGATAGATGCGAAGCGAAAGCTTGGTACGATAACAAACAAGCTTGC
>NZ_LWFZ01000997.1:0-364 GCF_001635225.1 Oleiphilus sp. HI0086 | reverse complement strand
TCGAAGAACAATTGGGTATCACTTTGTTTCAGCGTCAAGGTCGACGCTCGGTATTAACCCCCGCAGGGCAGCTAATTTTGCAAGAAGGGCGAAAGATTCTGATGGCGACTTCTCAGCTGGCTAATTCAGCAAAAGAAGTTGCCACGGGTTGGGAGCCGAAAATACGAATCGCGATGGAGTCCACGCTGAATCAACCTGTACTATATGATGTGCTGTCTGACTTTCTGGCCGAACACGAAAATGTAGAAGTTGATCTAATTGAGTGCGTACTTAACGGCGGCTGGGAAGCACTTGAGCAAGACCGCGTAGAACTCCTTGTCGGCGCGCCAGGACCGGTACCATTACAAAAAGGCTTCCGCGCAAT
>NZ_LWFZ01000996.1:0-8716 GCF_001635225.1 Oleiphilus sp. HI0086 | reverse complement strand
GTCCGCTTGCTTTCGCGGCAATGGTCGCCTGCTTACTTGGTGCAACTTTCTTTTTCAAGGCAGCGACATCGACGACTGTCTTAAGTTCAGCAAGATCTGACTGCACAGCTAACAAGCCGGACTTTTTAGCAACTTCTCTCGCTTTTTTGACTTTTGTAGTCAGAGGTTTTTTAATCGGCTCCGGCTTTTTAATTGGCTTAGGCTTTTCTTTAGGCTTAGGCTTTTCTTTAGGTTTAGGTTTTTCTTCTTTAGGCTTTTCTTCAACCTTTTTAGGTTTCTCTTCCTTTTTGACTGGCTTGGGTTTGGGTGGCTCTTTTTTCTTCACTAACTTTGCTAGTTGCGGTGGGAGCTTTTCAAGTGATTTGCGATCTTTTTCAGGCACAGATGCATTAGGTATCCATACCGCTAGTACCAAAAAGACCATGAGCAAGGTAAGCAGAATACTGCTGAAACGTTTACTTTCACCAGCTTCTTTCGTCCAAGGTAGATTTAAGCGGTCTTGTGGAAAAATCATCCCTACCCCTTACCTTCAAGCTTTCTTGATACAGCCAGGGAAACCCGGGTATAGCTGGCGGCAGTACAAGTTGCCATAATCTTTTTTAACAGCTTATAAGGCACGTTTTTATCTGCGATTAAAGTAACAGGGTATCCATCACGAACATTCTGCAAAGACTGATTTTTACTTGCTTGATAGTCCAGCTCTGACTTTAAGCCAGGAAATAGACCGTCATCTGAAACCTCACTAATGCTAGATACTACCCGCCCCTGAACAAGGATATTGCTGCCACTTACAGCAATTACGATATTTTCCTTAGGCTGCTGCTTAGCCACCGACAGCGGCAACTCAACAGACTTATCCTGCTGAAGTACTTTTACATCTGAAGAGTTCACCATCAGAAAGAAAACTAAAATGGTAAAAATATCCATGAGTGACACAAGGTTTAAGCCACCGGTTTTATGCATTCGTCGGTAATGACGTTGCATCCTCTTCGCTCTTCTGGATAGTTTCATGGTGTCGCCCCCCCACCAGTACTTTCAACATCCAAAATGGGTGCGTCACCAATAGATATATCGGGGAAAAGCTCTGCATTAACAACACTTGCTGCAACAACAGTCTCATAAGAGCGAGTTAAATCCATGGCACTAACAAGAGTTTGATAATTTATCTCTTCGCCCAAAAGCAATGTGATATCAGTCTTCTCAGGGAACCTGTTTTTTAACTGCTTAAGGACTTTCACTAAGGAATCAAAGTCGTAACCTTGCTCACTACTCTGAATCTTTCTTATTAAACCCTGTTTCGTATCAGCCAATGTCAGGCTGTTTTTACGTATTATTAGTTGCAGTTGCAATTCTTCGGAATTATCTGGGAGTTGCGCATCGTCCAGTACTGGAAAATTAAGGTCTAATACTGCTGTTTGAGAAAAAACCATACTTAATAGCAATACCGGCACAAGTACAATCATGAGATTCATGAACGCAGTGATGTCCAATTCTGCCTGCTGAACAAGCTTTCTATGCTTCCTTCGTGCCATATATATATCGCTAGTTAGTAATACCGGTTAGTTATCTATCTTTTGAATAAATAAACTACTGTCAATTGAGTTCATAAAAAAGATGAGTGCTAGGACTGACCAGTTTTATCGGAAATCATATTTAGTAATTTCACACCAGCCATCTCAAAACTATCGACAATTTCATTGGTCTTAGTCTGTAGCACTGCATGGCAAAGCAATAGAGGAATAGCAGCCATCAAACCAAAAGCAGTTGTATTCATTGCAACGGAGATGCTTTGAGAAAGAAGAGAAGCTTTTTCTGCTGGATCGGCATTGGCTACTGCAGTGAACGCAGCAATCAAACCAATGATAGTACCCAGCAAACCAAGCAAGGTAGATACGTTAGCTAATGTCGCTAAATACTGTGTACGCTTTTCAAGGCGAGGAAGTGTTTCCATCAAGCCTTCTTCCATAGCGAACTCAATTTCATCCCGGTTAGCATTGTTTAATAAACGACTTAAACCCGCACCCATAATTGCTGCAATAGCAGCCTGTGAGTCGTTAGCAAACTTTAGCGCTTTTGGGTAATCGCGCTTTCTAAGAATCGGTAACAGCCCCTTATCAAAGGCATTTCTATTAGAGTTCTTTGCTGCGGTTAAATATATAAAACGCTCAATAGCAATCGCTAAACCGATTACTAAAACGACTGCGATTGGGTACATAAACGCCCCACCTTCCTGAAAAAATCGCAAGATCGTATCTAACATGATTTGTGCCCCTTAATGTTCTAATTAAAGCGTTTTGCAAATACTACGAGTACGTAATGCTCATAGAATCGCTACCGCATCTATTTTTTGTATTCAAAGTAATTGTTCGGCGTTGATGACTAAATAAACATCAACGAAATAAAACAGAGTTTGTCGTCAGCTATAATGCTGATTTTCATTATGTCTTTACCTGCACCTTAATACGTATGAACAGGTTCACGTTCCTTGTTGACGAACGACTATGTGATTGCAAGTGTATAGACAGCAACCCAGGAATTCCGGGACACGCTCATAAATTCCCTACAAATTTACAAGGTTTTACGCTTTCCATTACACTATCGAGGTTTGAAAGACGGAGAATCGACTTCCAAAAACCTTGAAAAATGAATCTGCTGTCGGAACCGGACAGGTT
Source organism: Oleiphilus sp. HI0086 (assembly GCF_001635225.1). Taxonomy (NCBI): domain Bacteria; kingdom Pseudomonadati; phylum Pseudomonadota; class Gammaproteobacteria; order Oceanospirillales; family Oleiphilaceae; genus Oleiphilus; species Oleiphilus sp. HI0086. The sequence goes on along the minus strand of NZ_LWFZ01000996.1, from coordinate 6,044 downwards.
CAATGCTATCTAAAATGCCAGGAATACTTTTTGGCGGAGACGCTTCATCACGCTTCTCTATAGTTGGTAGTTTCCATGGCAGATCAAAACTTACATTTGGCAGTTCAGAGCTGCCAATAATAGAGACTTCCGACAGCGTTTCAACCCTCTTTTCATCTTGATTCGACTTAGAAACCGCAAAAGGAGACATAAGCAACAAAATGACAGATATCAGACAAGAAATTGCTTTAATCCTTCTCAATTTGATCAAATTCATTTACTTACGCTCCAGCATTTTTATCCAGCGCTCTACAGTCTTTGTGTCGTCTTCACCCGCATTTTTAACATAAGCCTGGTAATGTTCAATTGCTTGGTCGTAATCACGTAGGTACAACTCATAAAGTACCCCGAGATTGTAATTAACCATCGGATGATTTGAATCCTTTGCTAAGGCTGACTTTAAAAATCGTTCACTGTCCTGAAACTTACCTTCATCCTGGCTAATCAAAGATAATTGAATCAAAGCGTTTACGTTTTTAGGATTAATATCTAGTGCTTGCTGATAGTAGCCTTCAGCTTCAGCTAACTGCCTATTTGAATGACGAATCAAACCAAGGTTAACGTATGCACCAGCCAGGGTCGGATATCTATCAATTAAGCCCTTAAATATCTCTTCTGCTTCAACGTAAGATTTTTCTTTGATAAGAGCTAGACCTTGCTTGTATGCAATTTTATCGTCTTCCGTGAGGATTGGCTTAACAATAGCGCTAGCCGGCTTCTCAATCTGGATAGGCTCTATTTTTTTGCTAGTACTTGAACAAGCTACGACAAAATACAAAGCACCTATAACAAGGATTACCTTAGATATATGACTCATAGGCTTAGAAATATTCATCAGCATGTAAGATCGCCTTTGATTTACGTTCAAACTCTGTTGGATTCATTTCAGCTAACACTTCATAGGTGGCTGCAATCCATCTATCGTACTCACCATCAGGAACCTTATCGAGGTTAATCTGATAAATCTCCAAAGCTTGCTCTTCGAATGAGTACGCCTGCTCCTCCAGTAGAATGTCGTATTGCTCTAACTGAAGCTCTGTAAGTTTGTCGGGTCTTTCGGAAGACATGATATCTTGCGCTAAGGTTCTATATATCGTTCCGATTTTATAAGTAGCCGCTGAAATAACCTCGGACACTTCGTAATCGGCAAGGCTTTCGAGTTTAGCTACCAAGGCTTTTAGATTTCGTGTTTTTTGATCCAAAGACTTTTTGAGCGGTAAGCTTAAGCTAATCGCTTCAAACTGAAGGATGTCTTTGTTTAATAGCCTAAGCGCTGCATTTGCTGCAACATAAGCAGAACGCCCGTTTCGCTGAGAGATCCTATCCTGTTCATATTCTACAAGCGCTGCACGCCACTTATTAGCATTAGAGTCCTCTTTTCGACGATCAAAATAGCGAATACTTTGGAAATATGCCTCAATATTTAACTCGAACTGATCGGGATAGCGCTTAACAAAACCGTCCAAAAGCCCAACAGCTTCATAGGCAAAGTCATTTTCTAAGTAAATTTCTGCAGCACGATAAAGTGAGTTCGACGCTTTAGCCAAGTCCGCAGTAGAATTCGATATCTCGACTAGTTTTTCTGCAGCAGGAATTGGCTCTTCATTCTCCAAGTAAGCATAGACGAGCTTATCTGAGGCATCCTCATACAACTCACTATCAGGAAAACGCTCTTGGAAAACGTTTAAGGTGGCGATGGACTGCGGCCAATTTTGTATTTGTAGAAACTGTGTCGACGCATCAAAAAGTGCCGTAGGAGCAATACTCGAATCCGGCACTAGGTCGACGACTCTCAAATAAAGTTCGGCACTTTTCCCAATCGCACTTTCTTTCTCTGCTTGCTTGTAAACAGACGCAGCTAAGCGCTCGCTTAAGACCTCTACATCAGACTTCTTATTATAAGTAACAAGTTTTTGATAGGCTTTTTCTGCAAGAGAATAGTTTTCTAGCTCGAAATGACTATGAGCGTTAACCAACCAACTAGAATACAATATCGCAGCAGGTGCCGATCTGGACTGTACAACTCGGGAAGAAACTTCTACTGCATTGATATAGTCTAGTTCGCGATAATATTCATTTGCTAGGTCGTTCAACAATCCTGCCGTCTGATTAGCCATAGGAAAATGCGCAGCAAAACGCTCAATCGCTTCTCTGCGAAGTAGCTTATCAGATGGCCCGAGATCTTGGGTATTGCCGCTATTTGAAACTTTGATGTCGTCATATGTCAGAACTGAAGCATAGCCAGCTTGAACTGCCTTTGGATGGCTAACATTTTCATAAGCTGCACGTTCGTATAGAGAAATTGCACGACGATAATCACCAATTTTATATGCAGCCTCAGCTGCAAGGTAAAGGTTCTCACCGCTATAGCGATCTTGACCTCGCGTGAGAACCAGCTCTTCGTAATAGTCTGCAGCCTGCTTACCAAATACATAATAGCTTGACGCTTTAGCTGAAATTTCAGCAGGCTCACTCTTAACTTCGGAGTCTTTGGCGTAAGCCGTTTGCATTCTTACATAATATAGGTGTGCCAACTCATCTAGGGCCTCAACAAGCAAAGGTCTGACAATCTCTAATTGAGAGGGTTCAAGCGTTTTCCAATAAGGGCTATGAACACCGAAATTCTTTACAAAATTTTCTTTCGCTTCCCATTCTAGAATATCGAAATTACCACGACGATAGGTTTGTATTTCATTTTGTGCCATTCGATAAGCATCAAAATTCATTTGATAGTTATCGGTAAAGCCCCTGGCTACGAGACCCGCATCACGAAATCGCTCAGATCTTAGGTGGAATCGAAATAAGGAGTCATAAAGCAAATATGCATAGTCCTTATGCCCGATACTCTGTTGTAGCACCTCAATACTCTCGCCGCTTCTGTCTTGAGAAAACATAGTAGAGAAAAGTCGGAAGGTATCGTCAACAATATCTTGATCCTTGAGGCCCAAGGTATCGTACCCGATTGCATTCCTTAGCTCAGGGTACTTATCTAATACCTTACTAGCATGAACTGCTGAGTCGGCAAACCTGTCCTGTCTAAAAACAGCCCAACCTAACTTAAAGTTTGCTCTATGATGGAAGGTAGAATCTTTTGTAAAAGCCAGTACTTTCTTATACTGCGCTTCAGCTTTATCAAACATACCCAAATCAAAATATGTCTCGGCAATTCGGAACATACTTTCATCAACCAGATCAGACTTTGGGTAAAGACCTACTAACAATTTAAGTCGTTTTATAGATTCTTCAGAATTACCTATAAATTTTGTTGCCTTAGCTGTTTGGTAAAGCAATTCATCCATGCGTTGATAAAATACACCTGAATCGACAATACGATCATAGCTATCGAGCACCACCTGACTTTGAGTAACTTTATCAATCGTAAGTTTCTTGCTATCGAGTTTGTACTTTTCCCTTAAGTTATTAATACGATTCAAAGCATCAATTTTTACATTAGGCGAGTTAGCGTTTTCAAATAATTTTATGTAGCGCTTTAAGATGTAATTAATTGAGACCTTGGGTAAAGGTTTATCTTGGTAGACGATAAAGCTCGGTTTGATATCACCAATGGTTTCGAGATCACTTTTCAACTCAAAAATAAATGGGTCATCACTAGCAGCATAAGAAGTGTTTGAAAACATACCTACAGCTAAAAGAAGTACCCAAGAATAAAGCCTAGGAACGTTGTTTCTAGTCGATTTAATAAAATACATCATCGAGAATAGCGCCCGTCTTTACTTTTCTTTCGCTTAGTCGATTTATTTTCAGCGATACCCTGGAAAATATGCACCAAGCCTTGCTCAGCTCTCTCATAATTGGACATCATCACCTTTCTTAGCTCAGAAAGATGCTGCCGGCAGACATTAGTAATCTCGCTATCCAACTTATCTAGCAAAGCCTCTATCTTCACTTTTTTCGCTGCGAGTCGCTGCCCTAGAGCTGCGCTTTCAGATAACTGGCTTGAAAGTAGTTTAGGACCATTATTTACTTTGCTTTGAAGCTTACCAAGCCTACTTGCCAAAGTATCTACACCGTTTTTCATTGCCTCAATCTGCAAGCTCTTACTAAGCTTTGGCGTCATCAAGTTACTTGAGGAAAGTTTGCCAACTTTTTTATCATAAGCATTAATTCGGTTAGCAATTTCAACAGAATTAAAACGCTTTATTTGTTTACTGAAATTACTCTTTTTAGAGTTCAAGGCCTGAGAAAATACGGATAATTGAGTCTGCCAATACTCGATATTTACCACTAGGTTGTGCATCTCGGTGTATAGCTTAATATCGTCATGAATATCCCTATCCTGAGCGAAATAACGGTAATAAGCAGCGCGTGTAGTATTCTTAACAACACCTTTTGACAAAAACCACTCCAGCCCCTTAATTTCACTACCATCAATCAACACTGCATGCGCACCATGTTTTTCAAGCGCCGTATCTAGCTTGTTAATCGTTCTCAATTCGTTTTCAAAGCCGGAACTGGCTTCTTTATAGGCTTCAAGAGCCTGACTTATATAGCCGGAGCGTTCGTATGCGTAAGGAATGGCCAATGCTGCTTCAGCAACACTTTGATTTGTAAGAGGGTAAGTCTTGGTACTAAACCAGGATTGAGTGGCAGCACGAAAATCACCAAGCTCCAGATGTGCCAAGCCATTCAGGTATAAGCCTGCAGCCGTACTGTCAGAGTCAAGGCGAACCTTTTTGAAAAACTCTAAAGCAAGGTCTGGCTTTCCCCCCTCCAAATAGAGTGAGCCGGACGCAAGATTAATTCGGTCAGCCAAAGCCAACTCTTCTTCGCTTTTACCTTTATTCAGTGAACTCGCTATCCAAAGCGTGCCGAGCGCTTTAGTTTTGTCATGGCTCGCTTCAGCATAAGCTATAGCAAGATTGTAATAAGCATAAGCAGCCCAGACTCCTCCGACCAAATCCCTTAGTGCTTTCGCTGCTCTCTGTGGGCTACCGAGCTCTATAAAGCAGTTTGCTCTATAAAAAGTCCAACGCTGTTTATCATCTAGTGACAGCTTATTCTTTAGTCCCTTGAATGACTTAAGCGCATTAATACAATCGTTATCGTTATAGTAGACTTCACCAAGCGTAAATCGCTCAGAATCACTAAGTTTGTTTTTTTGCTTGCCATTGATATCTAACAGCTTACGCGCTTTGTTAGACATGCTATAACCATGTAAGGCTGCGTTATAGTCGGCAGGATATTTTGAAATATAAGGCTCGTTCATCATCGCCAGTGCATTGAAGACGTCACCGCTATTTAGCTTGAATTTGACCATGCCCTCGTAGAGTTCTTCTGGAATGCCTTTGCTTTGGCTGGCGGCAAGTACAACTGTTGGAACAGATAGCAGAATAGAAAGAGTCAGGCACGCAAGAGCAAAGCTAAAAAGTTTGGTACATTGCAAGGCAACATAACGAGATGAGAACTGAAGAATACTACCTGACATAGAAAGCATGATGACAGCTACCATTGCTTAACTTTGAACAAGGGCTCTCGCTTACCAGGACTTTCAATAACTTCCATCTGTATGTATTTAGCCTTATTTTCCTTAGTGAATTTCAAGGCTTTCTTACGACGAAAATAGCTATTATCTGCACCCTGTCCGTTAAACTGGGCTGTTAATTTGTGCTGTCCATCAGCCAAACTTCCAAGATAGATTTTTTGAACCCCGCCCTTCTTTAAGGCTGCCAACTCAGACTTGTTGTACAAATGCGTAGCGACTAATTTGTCATCTAACAGAACTTCAATTGAATCAAGCGTAAAAGTAGTTTTGGCATCAAGGGATAGAAAAACAGCCAACTGGGTTTCAGTTGGATATAGTAACTGTTCTTCAAAATTATAAAGTTCTCTATTTAGCTCAATTAAGTCTGACTTGATCTGTTCGGCCTCTTTGGCAAGCTTAACCAACTCGGGAGACTTTTTCTTTACAGGAGATTTCTGAGACTGGCTTGCAGGAAGGCTATTGTTAGCGGGCTGAGCAACAGGGGGCGCTGCATTCAACTGCA
>NZ_LWFZ01000995.1:0-997 GCF_001635225.1 Oleiphilus sp. HI0086 | reverse complement strand
ATAATTAGAACAATCTTTATGGAACCTTAATGATTAGAAACCCGATCACTATTGAAGCCTTAGAAACCTTAGACGCGATAGATAGACGAGGAAGCTATGCAAAAGCATCTGAAGAATTGAAGAAAGCCACCTCGGCCGTTTCTTATGCTATTCAGAAGCTCGAAGAACAATTGGGTATCACTTTGTTTCAGCGTCAAGGTCGACGCTCGGTATTAACCCCCGCAGGGCAGCTAATTTTGCAAGAAGGGCGAAAGATTCTGATGGCGACTTCTCAGCTGGCTAATTCAGCAAAAGAAGTTGCCACGGGTTGGGAGCCGAAAATACGAATCGCGATGGAGTCCACGCTGAATCAACCTGTACTATATGATGTGCTGTCTGACTTTCTGGCCGAACACGAAAATGTAGAAGTTGATCTAATTGAGTGCGTACTTAACGGCGGCTGGGAAGCACTTGAGCAAGACCGCGTAGAACTCCTTGTCGGCGCGCCAGGACCGGTACCATTACAAAAAGGCTTCCGCGCAATTCCACTAACAGACACCGACCTAATACCGGTTATTGCCACGTCCCATCAACTTGCTGAACTCGCCTTAGATACACAGAGGCTCACCGAAATACTGCCTAAGTTAAGACGCGTTGTTACCCATGACACCTCAATACTGGAGGTGTCGCGCAGCGCCGGGCTCACAGATGCAGGGAAAACCTTTTATGTACAAACCATGGATCAAAAGGTCGAAGCCATATTAGCAGGTATAGGTATTGGTCACTTGCCGCGAAAACGTATTCACCAAGCCATTGAGAGTGGCAAGCTGAAGGAGCTTAAGCTTGCTAAGGTAAATAATCATGAATGCTTTATGGCATGGAAACTCAGCAATAAAGGCAAAGGTCTGCAGGCATTAACTCAATTACTGGCCACTGCAAAGTGGTAGGTGACAGCGTCAGACCAACCAAGCACTCCCCTCCTTCAGTAGGGCTTCTCAGACTAGAAGTATAAAAAAAG
>NZ_LWFZ01000994.1:0-993 GCF_001635225.1 Oleiphilus sp. HI0086 | reverse complement strand
ACCTATATAAATCTTTCTTTACATACTTATTTAAAGACATGACATCTAAATCACATAACAGCCATGACTAAGCAAAATCGGCGCACAGTATATACAATCTAATTATTAAAATCAGCGCTATAAAACCCAAAAAACCCCGACAGACTACGCGCTCAGGGTTCATTTTGAATAACAAATCGTTAAAGGCTAACACCTAACAATTACATAATTTGTTGTAAGATCCATATCCGCATAATAAAAAGCACACACAAAACGATATTCACCTAAGCAAGCGAACCCTATAACAAACAAAGCCGCCCTTCTGGGCGGCCTTATAAAGCTAAAGATAGAATAAGAAGCGAGCTTTTCCTCCCTCCTTGCTATTCATTTAATTAGACTGAAAATAGATGGGCTTCAGAACCGTCTCCTTTGGTGCGCCGAGCTTAACTTCACCATCTACCACCTTATAAGGGTAAGACCACGATCTAGCCCAGCCCGCTATATGCTCTGCCACTACTCGAATGTAGTCCATGGATGAGCCATCAGCATTCTTTCTTGTTTCAATATACATTAAGCCAACACCCCACTTTGCACGAGTTTTAGCAATACGCTTTAAATATTGAATGATTGAGGCTAGTTGAAAATCCTTTTTAACAAGATTTTGGTGCTCAATAGCTAACACGTTAAATTCACCCTGCGGGGAAAGTACCATCCCAAAAGGTAAAAATTCACCACGTTCAAGCAAGTTCTTTTCCATGCGCATCCAACCCTGCACCATCATATATTTAAGCTGCGCGATCGCTTGCTCCTCAGTAACCTTACCCCGCCTCACTTGGTTAAGGTCAACAGCGCTCTCGGCAATTGGCGCCTCGACAAGATCTTCTGCTTTTATTTTTCTTTTGCCTTCTTCAGCTGATACTAAGGTGCTCGACACTGAGAACAGCAAACCAAGCAGTATCCAACCAAATTTCAACATCTTCATATAGAGACTCCAATCATTATTATAACGGTGAG
>NZ_LWFZ01000993.1:0-1107 GCF_001635225.1 Oleiphilus sp. HI0086 | reverse complement strand
CCGGCATAGTCGAATTAACTTTGTTACCCCAGAGCAAAGGCACTTATGTCTGGATGAAGAACTATTATCGAAGAGGGATGAGCTTTATCGCAAGATGAAAAGAAAGAACCAAATAAGGTGGTCAAAAGCTACGCGGAACTGGGAGAAAGTGGGTGACGTTAAGTTGAACCCGGAGAAGGAAAAACAAGCAGCTTAAATGCTCAGGCGACAACTACCTTGAAAAACGCCGAGAAAGCACCATTGATACAGAGTACGGATAGATGGGAATTGATATAGATAAGAGCAGTTTTGCAGAAAGTGATTATCGAGACTTTGAAAAAAAACTGCAGACCAACCTTTCCAGCTTGAGCTCCCTATTGTCACAGACAGGCTTTGGAAAAAAGAAACCGGGTAGTGCTATTTTGGGTGCCGAGCTCGAAATGTATATTGTTGATAGCAAGGGAGAGCCCTTGTTGCTGAATCAAGAAATCTTAGATGCTGCTGATGACAAACAACTGACTCTGGAGATTAACCGCTATAACCTGGAATATAACCTGACTCCATATTCCCTGTCGGATGCGCCGTTTAAGTCGACAGAAAATGAGATTTGCCGCCAGCTGTCGAAGCTAAATGATATTGCTGCAAAATATGAAGGTCGCATATTTCCTGTCGGTATACTTCCTACGCTGGATAATTCTCATTTCGGGCCTGTTTGTATGACGGACCGCCAGCGTTATAGAACCTTGGTTGAGCAATTGTTTGAACGTCGTGGGCGTGAATTTGAAATTGATATTAACGGTAGACCTCCTTTACAAATGGATATGCAGGACGTTACCTTGGAAGGTGCGAATACTTCATTCCAGATTCATTATCGAGTCGACCCTGAAGACTATGCAAATACCTTCAATGCCTTTCAAATGGTGACGCCTTTAGTGTTAGCTTTAGGTGCTAATTCACCCGGTTTATTTGGTCACGACCTCTGGTGTGAAACACGAGTACCTTTGTTTAAGCAGTCTATCGATACGCGAATAAAAGATAGATACCGATGGAACGAGCCTTCTAGGGTAAGTTTTGGGCAAGGCTGGGTACGCCGCCCTGCTTTGGAATTATTTCAGGAAACAGCTTCGA
>NZ_LWFZ01000992.1:0-824 GCF_001635225.1 Oleiphilus sp. HI0086 | reverse complement strand
TGATTAACAGCGGGTGTGATTGACCTGTGGAAAAGAAGGTCTAGCGGAGACCTTCTTTGTTAGGGCCAGGGAGACGGTTGCTGTTGTTAATATGTTGTATAGCGTTAAGCCAGACTATGCGTAATCGTAATCACCAGCTGCATTTATGGCGGCCTGGTATGCGGGCCTAGCATGAATACTGGCAACATAATTGCTAATATTAGGATGTGTTTCGGGAGTTGCCAGGCCTCTTGCGCAGGCTGCTTCTAGTGGAAAAATCATTTGAAAATCAACACCACTCAAGGCATCACCACAGAACCAAGAACGTCCATTTAAGTAATGATTGATATAGCTTAAATGTGTGATTAAATTTGGCTTTATAAAGGTAGAAATTGCTTTTTCGGCGATCTTTTTTGCAATAGGTCTAGCAAAAAAAGGCATCGGGCTGGTTTTAACCTTATCAAATACAAGCTTCATAACGAGATAAGGCATCAATGAACCTTCAGCATAGTGCATCCAGTATTGGTAGTTTAAATATTCTTCAGTGTTGATTTCCGGCTTTAGATTTGGAGCGTACTGATTCACTAGATAATCGATGATAACCGCAGACTCTGCAATTTTATTTTCGCCATCTTCCAAGATCGGAGCCTTACCAAGAGGGTGCACTTCCTTAAGTTTTTCTGGAGCTAGGTAGGTAGTAGGGTCTCGCTGATAGGATTCTATTTCAAAGTCTAGCCCTAACTCCTCTAAGGCCCAAATAACGCGTTGAGATCGTGAATTATTCAAGTGGTGCAACTTAATCATTTCTACATCCTATATACTATTAGTTCATAATAAGAGTTATA
>NZ_LWFZ01000991.1:0-1262 GCF_001635225.1 Oleiphilus sp. HI0086 | reverse complement strand
GGGAAAGTCTTCATTAATGTCATTGCTAATGAAAAGTAGTGATCCGGACTCCGGTGTCATAAATTTTCAAAAGGGTCTTAAAGTAGGGGCTTTGCCTCAATCCATGCCCGATGCTGATGAACGTAACGTTTTTGATGTCGTTGCTGAAGGCCTACCGGAAATTGGTCAGGTCTTAAGTGAGTATCACCATCTGATCAATAGTCAGGATGAAGCTGCAGACCTGCAAAAGTTAGAGAAGCTGCAAGACAGAATCGAGTCATTAAATGGCTGGGATTTTGATACTCGGATCGCCAGCATGCTTAAGCGTTTTGGTTTGCATGAATCGATGCAGATGAAAGACTTATCCGGCGGTTGGCGGCGGCGGGTAATGCTTGCCCGAGCCTTAATCAATGAACCCGACCTGCTTTTACTAGATGAGCCGACTAACCATCTGGACATCGAAACTATCAAATGGCTGGAAGCCCGCTTAGCAGAATATCGTGGCGCGTTATTGTTTGTCAGTCACGATAGAGCGTTTATTAAGGCTTTGGCCTCCAATATTATCGAGTTGGACAGGGGAAATATCACAGCTTTTAACGGAGGCTATAGCGACTACCTGAAAGAGAAACAGCGTTTGCTTGAGGAAGAAGAACGTCAAAATGCTTTGTTTGACAAGCGCTTGTCTGAAGAAGAAGTTTGGATTCGCCAGGGGATTAAAGCAAGGCGTACTCGAAACGAAGGGCGTGTCAGGGCCTTAAAGGCCATGCGAGATGAGCGTAAGCAAAGAGTCAATCAGCAAGGTAAGGCTGAAATAAAAATAGCCGAAGCGGAGAAGTCAGGAAAGCTGGTGGCAGAAGCCGAGCATGTGTCGCTTGCATTTGATTCGGGACGTAAGGTTATTGATGATTTTTCATTAACAGTGATGCGAGGCGACAGGATAGGCTTAATTGGAGCAAATGGTGCCGGTAAGACGACTTTATTGAAGGTATTGCTTGACCAGTTAAAGCCAACAAGTGGGTCTGTACGTTTGGGGAGTAAACTGGAAGTTGCTTATTTCGATCAGCTTCGAGGTGGACTGGATTTTACTAAAACAGTTTTTGATAATGTTGCCGATGGCCATGACTTTGTTGAAATGGATGGCAAGTCCCGTCACGTAATGAGTTATCTCAATGACTTTCTATTTACAGCAGAGCGTGCTCGCTCACCTATCACCGCCTTGTCCGGTGGTGAAACGAATCGCTTATTGTTAGCGCGTTTATTTGCCAAACCGGCAAACGTTATTG
>NZ_LWFZ01000990.1:0-1576 GCF_001635225.1 Oleiphilus sp. HI0086 | reverse complement strand
TAGATTGCATCTTCACTCATCTCTGAGCTATCCAAGCCAAAGGACTGAGTAAGGAATAACTGTCGCGGCTCCCCCTCCAAACGATCAGCTAGACGAACAATAAGTTCTTGTGTCCCTATCTCAGGTATTGCTATACATGGGTTTGACTTTGCGTATGACATCTTAAGTACTGCAAACTCCTTTTTGTTTGTTGCTACTTCATAAGTTTCACGACTTATATCTCGTTCGTTTATCAAGCAGCAGCTGCTAACCGGCCTTAATGCTGGCAAACCATCTAACGTATTCTGCGGTTCATCGAATACATATATCTCTTTCTCCAAGTCTAGCTTTTGCATCTGCGCCAACAGTTCTCTTATTTTCATTTCTATATCCCATTAATCTATTTGGACGAAACAACGAGCCCTAAGAAAAGCTCGTTATTACTTTTATCCTGCAACCTATTGAGCTACGTTCCTTGCAGATAAGCTAAACCACAAACCGAACAGCGCAAGCCATACCATCGTCATTCCCATTCCCTTAACCAAAGTCGCTTGCAAGGTAAACTCTCCGCCATAAACGATTCCCATCGTTGATAGCCAAAAGTTAATACCCGCGAATACCATCAGAGCAGACCAGGCATACAAAAGATACTTTGATACTTTTTTCATAACTGCCTCCTTATAGCTGTGATGACTCGTTTGATTGCTTTCGTCGTCTTTCGGCTTCGCTCTGTGAATTAAAAGTACGCATAAAATCATCACGAATGTAGTTCATAGACATCGTAAAACTCATGTGTGGCGCATCTAGGGTGATTTCCGTTTCACCATCGCGATAAGTAGCGCTCTTGTTCCCAACAAACGGGATTTTCTCGCTCACTTTCTGATACTTGCCTCCGATCGCACTCTTTAGATAATTAAACTTAGATTTTGGAAAATCAGTTAACACCGCAACCAATACACCTTTTCTATCAAAAATCGTTGTGACTTCTTGTAGCCCGTCAAAATCAATACTTGAAGGAGGTACTGAATACATACTGCCATTGCTGTATTTATTCGTTCCGGTATGTTGAACGTTGTAGAGCGTCTTAATTTGTTCCTCGGTTGTTTTGCCTAACTCCATCCCGAAGATTACTGGGTCAGCTAAGACTGCCGTGCTGCTTAATGCGGCTGCGAGTGCAAGCCCTTTTGCTAGGTAATTATTTTTAAATCGTGTGGATTGAGTGGTCATTGTTATTTCTCCTTCGTCGTAAATTGAGAATGCATGATCGGAGAAATATCATTTTTTAAAAACGGACATCAGGAGGACAAAGAAAGAATCCTTACCTGTTAGTGTGAAAAACTAGAGGTAAATGTAGTGGCACACTAATTTTGGCCACCTAATTAGAGGTGATATTATCACCATCAACTAACTAGGTATCAAAATGAGCAAACGAACAAGACCAACATACTCTCCAGAATTTAGACTCGAAGTTGCACAAGAAGTTGTTGATAAAGGGCGCAGTGTCCGAGATGTCGCGGATAGCTTAGGCCTTGGTAAGTCCACGGTCGATAAATGGGCGCGACAATTAAAAGAAGAACGAAACGGTAGGTTGTCGAGT
>NZ_LWFZ01000989.1:0-1323 GCF_001635225.1 Oleiphilus sp. HI0086 | reverse complement strand
GTCGATGATGATGATCTTGTATACTGCGCTCAACTTTTTCGTCCCTGTTGCAATGTCGTGCAATTATATCAGCAACCATGATTTTTAACTGGGAGAAATTTTTCTTTTGATGGATAGTTCTCTAAACGAAGTGTTTCAATCGGCTTATGAATGATATGTTCAAAAGTTTCTTTAAGGTGATTGTAGTTTCTATCCAAAGGTTTTAGGCGACCTTTTTTATGAGGAGGGAGTTCCATGTATTTGTGTACCTCTTTAATGTAGCGCTCAATTGTAGAGTCGTCAGGTATTAGTTCTTTTGCTGCTTCGTATTTCATTTCATGTAAATTTCTTAAAATAGGAATTGCGTGGCCTGAACGAAGTATTGTTAATCCATTCTTCAGATCGTCCAACCAAATTTCTCTTATGAACTGCTTGGCTCGTTCGTAAAAAAGTTCATAGAACCAAGGGACTTTTTTACCTCCTTTAGAGGAGCGAATAAGATGATTTAGTTTTTCTCTTTGGTCGATTATTTGCTGTAATTTATGAGTACCTGATTCGCCGCGTTCTTCATAAAAGAAAATGACTTGTTCTTTGGCTAGGTGGTTGGATGCTTGTGAAAGCAAAAGATGCTTAGTAGAGAGCAAAGCGCTTTCTAATGTTCCGCTTTGCTGAACTAAGAAGAATTTACACTGTTCAAAAATGGAGTTAAGCGCGAGAAGGTTAAATCCTTGGCTAGTAGTGATTGTATCATGCTCTAAAGAGCACAAACCCTCATTCAATAGGTCTGCAGAAGTGTAGGAATCCATGTCACGATCTTTGATATTTCTTTTACCCATTTCCGTGAGGATTCTGATCTCAGCTTTGGAATGCAAAAGTAGGTCTATCCAATCTAAATCATCCAAAGCATCAAGATCATCCAAGTCGGCAAGGTTTGGAATTAAGGAGAAATTTTCAAGTTGAAAAATATCTGAGTTTTCTGACATTAGGCTTTGATGAATAGATTCGAAAACTTGGTCTAAATTTGGATTGAGCTCTGGATGATTTGCATGCTCATGGAAGAATATGAAGTTCACGGTGTCTCGAACCAATATTGCCTCATATATATTTGCTTTCTCTCCAGATCCGTTTTCTAACTCTTGTAGAGTCCCCCTGTGTCAGGATAGTTGTCGCCTCTGTTAATTTTTAATAATTGAATAGGAGGCGGTAAGAGAATATGAGTGAAGCATTATTCAAAAGAGTTTAAAGAAGCCATTGTTAAGAAGTGGCTTGAAAGTGGGTTATCATTAAGAACGTTTTCAGCCCAGGAAAACATAAACCTATCCACCTTGTATTCCTGGCGAGATA
>NZ_LWFZ01000988.1:0-1127 GCF_001635225.1 Oleiphilus sp. HI0086 | reverse complement strand
ATTATGCGTTTGTAGTGGTTATTCATTAATAGGATTGTCTGTGTTTGGCGTAAAAAAAATAATTCGTAGTTGGCTTGCTCTGAGCTTATTGATTCTAGCTATCGCCCCCTTAGCTGCTAAAGCAGAAGCTTTTATTATCAATGATATTCGTGTTGATGGTCTTAAGCGGGTATCAGCCGGTTCGGTATTTTCTGCGTTTATCCTAAGTGTTGGTGAGACTGCTAGTGAAGAAAAGATAGTTGAAGCAAGTAAGGCGCTATTTAAAACCGGCTTGTTTACAGATATCGAAATCGCCCGTGAAGATAGAGATTTGGTCATTATTGTTCAAGAGCGCCCCTCAATCTCGAAAATCGAAATTGAAGGAAATAAGGATATCTCTGAAGAAGATTTGCTGGAAGGGCTCAAAGCTGCCGGGATGGCAGAAGGAAAAGTATTCAAGCGGGTAACGCTTGAGCGTCTGGAGCTCGAAATCCTTCGCTCTTATGTTACACAAGGTAGATACTCTGCTTCTGTAGAGGCCGAAGTTAAAGAATTACCTCGCAACCGTGTGGCAATCAAGTTGAATATCAACGAAGGAGAAGTTGCCTCAATTCTTCATATCAATATCGTTGGTAACCAAGCATTTTCTGATGAAGAACTAATTGAGCTGATGGAGCTCAAGATGCCAAGTTTTTGGTCAGTATTTACCAGTGATGATAAATACTCAAAAGAAAAGCTGAGTGGCGATTTAGAGCGTATACGTTCTTTCTATCTGGATAATGGTTATATCAAGTTTGCCATCGAGTCGACTCAAGTTTCGATTTCACCACATAAAGAAGATGTTTTCGTTACGGTTAATATTTCAGAAGGCCCGTTATATACGTTAAAGGACTTCGACTTGAAGGGAGACCTTGTTCTAGAGAAGGAAGTGTTAGAAAAGCTTGTTATGTTAAAACCGGGTGACGTATTTTCACGTCAGAAACTGACACTTACATCTGACCTTATCTCTCGTGCTTTAGGTGCAGAAGGTTATACTTATGCAAATGTTAACGCTATCCCTGAGGCGCATGATGACTATAGCGCTTCGGTTACTTTCTTTGTTGATCCTGGTAAACGGAATTATGTAAGAAGAATCAATTTCCGTGGTA
>NZ_LWFZ01000987.1:0-922 GCF_001635225.1 Oleiphilus sp. HI0086 | reverse complement strand
CTGACCCATCATGTTGAAATCAACCTCCGTATGCCATCAGGGCTTGGTTCGTGAAAGAAATGAAGATAGCGTTGTAGCCAATGAAACTCTGGGCCTGTGGGTGGTTGCTGATGGCGTCGGCGGAAATGCGCATGGTGATGTCGCGAGTCAATTAGTCGTTCAAACAATTGAACGACGGATTCGTCAGGGAAAGTCGCTGCGAGAGTCTGTTGAAGATGCAAATTCTGCACTGATATCTGCGGCACGAAGTCAGCAAGAATTGGAGGGAATGGCTAGCACTGTTGTGGTTAGTCTGTTTCATGGGCATCAATTTGAGCTAGCCTGGGTTGGGGATAGTCGTGCCTATTTGATAGATAGTGAGGGTCTGTCTCAATTATCCACAGACCACAATCTTGCTAATGAGTTACTTCAACAGGGTATTATTTCTGAAGGTGAATCTCGGACTCATGCTGGGCAGCATGAGCTGACTCAAGCGATGGGACAGATGAATCTGGAAAAAATTCCCAAGGTTTTAGGCGAATTGCACGAAGGTGATATCCTGCTTTTATGTACAGACGGTTTGTCTGGTCCATTGGAAGAAAGTACGATCTTTCAAACAGTTTGTGATAGCCCTTCTTTGGATGAGGCTGGAGAGACACTATTAGATTTGGTGTTGGAGGCAGGCGCACCAGATAACGTGAGCTTTTCTTTAATTCAGTTTCAGGAAGATGTCCGTCAAATTCGGGCGTCGGATTTTAACTCTAAATCTAAAAACAAAACTGCAAGCATCGTCCCGCCTAAGCTTGAAGGTACTTACCGCCACGCGTTTGATAAAAGAGCTTATTTGCGTCATCTCAAAGGTAGGTCGATGATGTTGGCTTTGGTCTTGTTCGCAATAGTGTTTTTGATTTTCTTTATCTAGTTTCTAAGGACGGAAGAACAA
>NZ_LWFZ01000986.1:0-396 GCF_001635225.1 Oleiphilus sp. HI0086 | reverse complement strand
GAGTGGCCCCCATATAGGCACCAACTTATTTATTACTGGCGATGCTTAAGTGCACGTAGAGCATTTGAAAGTCGCTATGTCAGGGTGTGCAGCATGTGCTGCGTAACGTTAATTAGTTTGATTAACTGCTGTTTTGAGATTGATAAGCGAAATAGCAGAGTTGTGGTCAGTGGAGGCGCAGGTGAGCGTAGAAAACGAAAATAATTCAAATGAAGAGCATATTGTAGAGGCAGCTCAAGAGGCTGTGGAAGCTGCTCAGGAAGAAGTCGAAACTAGTGGCCCTGAGCAGAATGCTGAGGCAGATGGCAAGGATTGGCAGGCTGAGGCTGAGTCTTTGGCGAAGCAAATTGAAGATCTTAAAGATCAGGCAATTCGTGCCAAAGCTGAAGTGCAGAA
>NZ_LWFZ01000985.1:0-35776 GCF_001635225.1 Oleiphilus sp. HI0086 | reverse complement strand
AGCAGGGCATGCCGATGCGGGTGCCTTAGTTCCGATGGTGTTTTTGGTTATCGTTGTTACTGTCATTATCCAAAGTATTACCTCAAGCCCTTTGGCGGGCTTGTTAAAGGTTAAAGAGCCGGATGATAATGGCTTTCTATTTATTGGTGCGAACGCCGTGGCGAGAAATTTGGCAAAGGCTATGATCGGCAAAGGTGTCACCGTTATTCTGACAGATACCAGTTGGGAAAATGTCAGGGCAGCGCGAATGGACAATCTGCCAGTCTATTATGGTAACCCCGTTTCAGAGCATGCTGAAAATAACCTGGATTTAACCGGGGTTGGTCATATGTTGGCTATCTCGCCCTATAAACAGTTGAATACTTTATCGACCTATCATTATCTGGACTTAATGGGTGTTGGGAGTGTTCTTGGTTTGCCTGAAGGTGATCAGGATGTGCGCGCTAGTCATCAATCGTCTGAAAAATATGTGCGAACACGAAATCAGTTTGACGAGGGAGCGACCTTTGCAAAGTTAGCGAGCTTGGTAAGTAAAGGCGCGACAATTAGAACGACGCAGCTCTCTGAAGAGTTTACCTATGAGGACTATTTACAGCTCCATGGTAATCGGCTGACGCTATTGTTTGCGATTCGTCCAGATAAGCAGGTTGTGCCTTTAGGCAGAACAGATGCAAAGCCTTCAGTTGGATGGGAAATGATTAGTTTAATACAGCCTGAGCCAAACCCTGAAGGGCTGGCTCAGTCTAGTAGTTCATGATCTAGTTGTCACCGTGGTGAGGATGGTCAATACGGTTGATCAGTGCGCGAGCAAAGTCTTGACGAGTAATAATGCCAACAAGCTTGCCGCCGTCCATAACCGGTAGTCGTCGTCGGCCAGAAGTGAAGAACTCTGCGCAGACAATGATATCATCTTCTTGTTCAACCATGTCTAGCTCGGTCGTCATGTGATCGGCGACTCGATCACCTACTGATTGGTAGTAGCCGTCATTTAGAGCTTCTTTCAAACAATCCAATTCTGAAAGAATACCAACCAGCTTCCCTTCATTATCTATTACCGGTGCGCCCGAACGGCCTTTTTTTACCAGAGTTCTTAAAGCCGTAATAACGCTGTCTTCAGGTTTGAAGGATAAAACATTTGGGCTCATATAATCTTTTATTTTTACGGAATGCACGTCACTTGCTCCTTATTCTGTACAGACTGGGTCATGGCATGAAGCCGATTTAGACACCGTTGTAAGATACACTATGGAGGATATCTGGGGAAAATCAAGCAAGCGGGTGCTTCATTAGGGTGAGTTTTCGTCCTTGTCGAAGATAGCGACGAAGAGATTCAGCGATATAAGGAGGAGCCTGTTCTATATTCTGAAGCTGAAAGCCAATTTGAGCATAAAAGTCTTTAAGCCACTCAAAAGGAAAGCACCAGCACTCGCGATTTGTCAGGTGTGGTTTTAGTTCGGTAAGTAGCCTGCTTCCTATGCCTTGCCGCTGCTCGGATGGAACCACGACCATGCTGCGTAGAATCAGATATTGATCGCTCTTGACCAGGCGAACAGCCGCAACGATTTTATTGTTTGAGTTGTTATTTCTAAGGATGTAAACCTCGTCTTCTTTACCGACGTGGGAATGGTAGTTCGCTTGTTTATAGAATTGCTTGGCGAGAGGAAAGCGAGGCGGGTCGAGTCGTTCCAGGGCGAAATTATTGTGGCTTAAGTCAGACATTTTACCAGCGTTTTTTTCTATCTAGGTCGCTCTCTTTTGCTTCAACCCATTCAGCACCGTCTTTGGTGATTTCCTTTTTCCAGAAAGGCGCGTCGGACTTTAAGTAGTCCATAATAAACTCACAGGCCGCAAAAGCATCTGCTCTATGTGCAGAGCTTACGCCAACGAAGACAATTTGTTCGCTCAAGTGCAAAGGGCCAACGCGGTGAATGACTCTCGCTTCAAGTATCTGCCAACGTTCAGCTGCTTGTTGAATGATTTTCTGTAAGCACTGCTCTGTCATGCCAGGGTAGTGCTCCAGGAACATGCCATTTACATTAGGGCGATCTCCGAATTCCCGAACCAAGCCTGAAAACGTGCAGATCGCGCCAGTTGCTAGGGCGTGGTTGTTCCGTAGAGTCTGGTACTCATTTTCTATTGAGAAATCTTCTTGCTGAACGCTGACAGATATTTTCATACTAACCGCCTGTTACCGGGGGATAAAATGCTACTTCATCTCCTACTTTAACAGCAGTACTTGCATCGGCGATATCCTGATTGACTGAAATAATGATCCGTTCGTTAGCAAGCGCGCTTAACCAGGGTTCGCCCCGTGACTGAAGCTTGGATTTGATATCGCCAGTCGTCTGGATGCCGTCGATCTCGGTCCATTGTTCGCTATCGCAGTCGAGCTGCTCTCGCAAGCTGGCAAAAAAAAGGATATTCATAAGGTCGTCTCGTAACTTAATAATGCTTGCTATACCGGCAAAGAAAAAATGCTAGGGAAAGGTATAAACTCGACAGAATCCCCTGCTTTTGGTTGAGTGTGTTCTTTAATCACAGCGAAACCCTCCGCCCAGCTTGCAGAGCTTAGCATACCAGAGCTTTGGTTCGGGTGACGAATCAGACGATTGCCTTGGCTTCGCTGAACTCTCAGAAATTCTCTTCTGGGGCCGGACTTTTTAATATCGAAGTCTAGGGCAAGAGAGTAACTTTGAGGTTTAGTGTCGCTAATACCTTGCTTATGGAGTAAGAAAGGGCGAGCCAATACCGAAAAGGTAACAAATACTGCGCCTGGATTTCCGGGCAAACCGAGTACTGGTGTTTCGCCAATTTGTCCATACATAAAAGGCTTACCGGGCTTGATGGCTGCGCGCCAGAAATCAATGCTCCCCAATGACTTGATTGCACTTTGTACATAGTCTTCTTCGCCAACGGATGCGCCGCCAGTGCTAATGATGATGTCGGCTTTATCACTCGCCGAGTTTAAAGCTTTAACCGTTGCTTCGAGTTGATCTGGGATGAGGCCAAGATCAACTATATCTGCGTTCAGGCTTTTGAGCATGCCGGTAAGTAGGTAGCGGTTGGAGTTAAATATTTGTGAAGAAGAGGGCTTATCGCCCGGTTCTACCAATTCGTCTCCAGTTGAAAAAATAGCGACTTTTAGTCTTCGAAACACTTTGACCTTAGCAATACCAATCGAAGCAATTAAGCCAACGCGGGCAGGGGAAAGGACTAGGCCCTTTTGTAAAATAACCTGGCCTTGTTGAACATCTTGACCTCGAGGGCGAATATTTTGCTTAGCGTTAGGCTGGGAGGAAAAGGTTACCTCCTTGTTGTGCTCATTGATTGTCGCCTGTTCTTGCATAATGACGCAGTTCGCTCCTGCTGGTATCGAGGCGCCGGTAAATATTCTCGCAGCAGTGCCACGTTCAAGTGTCTCGGGTTGGTGCCCGGCAGGAATGCGTTGTGAGATACAGAAGGCTTTACCCTCAGAGAAGTCATCAAGGTTTAGTGCGTAGCCGTCAACGGCACTGTTATCTGTGGGCGGTACATTAAGTGTAGAGACTAAGTCTTCAGCGAGCACTCTTTCGTGTGCATCAATAAGTGCAACTGATTCTGTCTCCGATATCGGGTTTGCCAATTTTTTTAAGCGCTCAATGATATCATCTAAAGGATTAAGGGTGTGTTTGACGGCTGAATCGCAGCAGCTTTGATTTGTGTTCGACATAAATAGCTCTGTCAGTATCGACGATGAAAAACGGGTTATTAGTTTAGCGTGTGCAGTGTATCGCTAAAACAGAAATAAATCGTTGATGATCATCAAGCGCTTAAGGAAGAGTTAGCAAGCGGGTAGATCTGCGTGAGTGCCGCAGCTTACGACACTACCGTCGCGCGAGTCGTACTTGATAACCAAGGAGCTGTTATTGCGATTGCCAGTGTCGCCGTTAAGGCGATAAGCGTAGCTGCAGACTCTGTTGCCGGTGTGGCGGTAAGCTCGATAGGCTTCATTGTTGTTGCCAACAACAACTGAGGGCGGGTTTTCCAATACGCCCTGCCAGACACCAATGCAGCCGTTGTTGCCTTGCCCTATATTCTCATTACCTGTGCCTTTATCAACACCAATTGGGTAGCCGATATTGTTGGTGTCAATCGTGCCATTGCCAAAGTTTGTCAGGTTTTGGGTGCGAGTGGTATGGCCTGCTGCCTGGAAGACTGCTTTGACAGTTTTAACGCCTGCCTGCAAATTTCCAGCAATGCTCCTAACCTGCGCTAGTTCAGCTTCATCAGATAGGTCACTAAATCTAGGTAACGCGATGCTTGCAAGCGCTCCAATTAATACGATAACAATGACCAGTTCGATCAGAGTAAAACCTTGGGATTTGAAGGGTTGAAGAGTCGGCTTCATAAATATATGTTTCTTAAGTAGTTTATTTAATTATAGGTACGAAAACGCGATAATTGTAAAAAAAATAGTATATTTCTGGATATAGCGTATAATCTGCGCTATCTTTATTGACAATATCCCCGATTTGGGGTGGCACTCCGCCAAAAAAATTAAATTCATCACAACTTTCCTTTAACGGCCTCGCGCTGTATCTATTTGAACTTTTACATAATATGAATCTTACCGAACTTAAGAAAAAAAGCGTTCCAGAATTACTCGAAATTGCTGCCGAAATGGGCTTGGATAATCTTGCTCGATCTCGAAAACAAACAGTTATCTTTTCTATATTGAAGCGCCATGCAAAAAGTGGCGAAGACATATATGGAGATGGTGTTTTAGAGATTCTTCAGGATGGCTTTGGATTTTTGCGATCAGCAGAAGGCTCATATCTGGCTGGACCAGATGATATCTACGTTTCACCTAGCCAAATTAGACGTTTCAATTTGCGTACCGGGGATACGATTTCCGGGAAAATCCGTCCGCCGAAAGACGGCGAGAGATATTTCGCGCTTTTGAAAGTTAGTCAGATCAACTTTGATAAACCTGAGAACTCGAAAAATAAGATTTTATTTGAAAACCTGACCCCTTTGTTTCCAAATGATCGTCTTATTCTGGAAGCCGGTAACGGTAGTACAGAAGATTTGTCAGCGCGTATTCTTGATTTGGTTGCTCCAATTGGTAAAGGACAGCGTGGCTTGGTTGTTTCTCCGCCGAAAGCGGGTAAGACCTTGATGATGCAGAATATTGCTCAGTCTGTCGCGCGCAACAACCCTGAGTGTCACCTCATGGTATTGTTGATTGACGAGCGTCCAGAAGAAGTAACGGAAATGCAGCGTTCGGTTCGTGGTGAGGTTGTAGCCAGTACCTTCGATGAGCCACCAGCTCGTCACGTTCAGGTAGCCGAGATGGTTATCGAGAAAGCAAAACGTTTGGTTGAGCATAAGAAAGATGTCGTCATTATCCTTGACTCTATTACGCGTTTGGCTCGTGCCTATAATACGATTATTCCATCGTCGGGTAAGGTCTTAACGGGTGGTGTTGATGCACACGCACTTGAACGTCCGAAGCGCTTCTTTGGTGCTGCTCGAAATGTTGAAGAAGGTGGAAGCCTGACAATTATTGCAACAGCTCTTGTTGATACCGGCTCTAAAATGGACGAGGTTATTTACGAAGAGTTCAAGGGTACCGGTAATATGGAAGTACACCTTGATCGTCGTTGTGCCGAGAAGCGAGTATATCCTGCGATTAATATTCGCCGTTCAGGAACGCGTCGAGAAGACTTGTTGATGAGTGAAGATGAGCTTCAGCGTGTTTGGATACTGCGTAAACTATTGCATAGTATGGATGACGACTTAGCAGCATTAGAATTTATTCTCGATAAGCTGAAAGACTCTAAAACAAATGATGAGTTCTTCTTGTCGATGAAGAAGCGATAGGCTGTTGTTGATGGCTCAAAAGCTTTGTTAAATAAAACTTTTGAGCTGAATTAAACATCGTCAGGCTAGAATATAAACCGGTATTTATACCGGTTTTTTTATGAATTGAATTGAGATTGTTGTGTCAGTTATGAAATATGATGACCTCCGAAGTTTTATCAAACAACTTGAAGCGCAAGGTGAGTTGAAGCGTATTGCTCAGGAAGTCGATCCTTATCTGGAAATGACCGAGATATGTGATCGTACTTTACGTGCAGGAGGGCCTGCTTTACTGTTTGAAAACCCAAAGGGTTACAATATGCCAGTGTTGGCAAATCTTTTTGGTACAACGCGGCGCGTTGCCTTAGGAATGGGGCAAGAAGACGTCAGTGCACTACGTGAAGTGGGCAAACTTTTGGCATTTCTTAAAGAACCTGAACCACCTAAAGGTTTTAAGGATGCCTGGCAAAAGCTACCGATATTTAAAAAGGTGATGGCGATGGGGCCCAAAGAGGTCCGCTCGGCTGCCTGTCAGGAAGTGCTTATCGAAAAAGATCAGGTGGATCTGTATAAGCTTCCTATCCAGACTTGCTGGCCAGGCGATGCAGGACCTTTGGTGACCTGGTCTTTGGTGATTACAAAAGGGCCTGAAAAGTCTCGCCAGAATCTGGGGATTTATCGCCAGCAGTTGATTGCAAAGAATAAGCTGATCATGCGCTGGCTATCTCACCGTGGTGGCGCACTAGACTTCAGAGAGTGGCAGCAAAAACACCCAGGTAAACCTTTCCCGGTTGCGGTGGCTTTAGGTGCTGATCCAGCAACAATACTCGGTGCAGTAACGCCCGTGCCCGATACCTTATCTGAATATGCCTTTGCTGGCTTGTTACGTGATAGTAAAACTGAAGTGACTAAAGCGGGCTTGAGTGACCTATCAGTGCCAGCGAGTGCAGAGATAGTATTGGAGGGCTTCATTTACCCTGATGAAGTCGCACCCGAAGGACCCTTCGGTGATCATACTGGTTATTACAATGAAGTGGATACCTTTCCGGTATTTACTGTCGAGCGTATTACTCATCGAAAAAATGCGATTTACCACAGTACTTATACTGGTCGGCCGCCTGATGAGCCTGCGATTCTCGGTTTAGCTTTGAATGAAGTCTTTGTACCGATTCTAAGAAAGCAGTTTCCTGAAATTGTCGATTTTTATTTGCCGCCGGAAGGATGCTCATATCGCCTGGCCGTTGTAACGATGAAGAAGCAATACCCAGGGCATGCTAAACGCGTGATGATGGGCGTGTGGTCCTTCCTTCGCCAGTTTATGTATACCAAGTTCGTAATTGTCTTGGATGATGACGTTAACGCACGAGAGTGGGAAGATGTGATTTGGGCAATTACGACACGTATGGATCCGGCAAGAGATATCACCTTGGTTGAAAACACACCGATAGACTATTTGGACTTCGCTTCGCCAGTATCGGGCTTAGGCTCCAAGATGGGTCTTGATGCAACCAATAAATGGCCGGGTGAAACAAACCGGGAATGGGGTGAACCAATTACCATGACTGACGAGATAAAGTCTCGAGTTGATGAAAGGTGGGACGACTTGGGCATCTTTGGTGGTGATCAGTCCAAGTGAACGTGCTCGAAATAGAGTCACGGGTTGAAGGCCAGCTTCGCACATACGAATTGGCTTTTGATGCGGGAGAGTCAGTATATGAAATTGCTGACAGATATGCCTTGAAGTTGCCCGTCAGTTGCCGCAACGGGGTTTGTGAGATATGCCGGGCCAAGCTCGTTTCTGGCGAAGTTGAATTCGGCCCCCGAAGGGAGCTGGTTCAGGGGCCACTACAGAAAGACTTGTTGCTGTGCCAGACTTGGCCAGTGAACTCAAGCAAAATTACAATAGATAATATCTATGGGCCAGGAGAATTGCCTGTGAAGAAAACGGTTTGCCGAGTAATCGCTGTCGAAGTGATTAGAGGGCATGTTTATAAAGTTGAGTTGCAGTTACCTGCGGGCAAGCTGCCGGAGTTTTATGCCGGGCAGTATTTGGCACTTGAGATGCCGGGTAAGGATGCTGGTAGTTATTTTTCTATCGCTTCAGCGCCTGGCTTGCGAGAAATCACCCTCCACATTCAGGCTGATCCGCACTTGAACTCAGCGGTTGAAATTGTGGACTACTGTAAGGACGCGTTGGAGAGTGGAGCCAGTGTCACGATCTCTTTACCGTTTGGAAAGGCTTGTTTGCCAAAAGTGCCTGATAAGCCGCTAATCTTGATGGCTGCTGGTACCGGCTTTGCTCAAATGAAGTCTATTATTGACTATCTCCTGGCGCAGAATTATTCGCTTCCGCTTGCCTTATATTGGGGAGTTAGAAAAGAAGAAGATATGTACTTGGCAGAGTTGGCTGAGGAGTGGGCATCGAAATATGATCACTTTGAATTCCACCCGCTTATCGCAGACATTGAAAACATAGATGCAAACGCTCATCACAATCAATTGAGTGATGCGGTATTAGCAGACTTTTCAAATTTAGCGGATAGTAAGGTTTTTGTTAGTGGCTCGCCAAAGCTTGTTCATTCTGCAATGGACGCCTTGCTGGAAGCCGGATTAGAAGAACAAGACTTCTTCTCCGATGTTCTGGAATATGCGCCACGTTCTTAAATATTAGTGGCGCAAGCATGATGGTTTTAGAGCCAAGCAGAAATACTGTCTAGCTCAGTGGCTATCGAGACTCAGGTAGGGGCAATTTTGGCAGCTCAAGATTCTCGATAAGCCCTTCGAATACTTCTTTGTCGGCATTATTTTTCGCATTTAGGCGTATATTCAGGCGACATAGCTCCGCGAGACTTTCCTTGTTTTCGTGTAGTTTGTTGCTCGCTTCAAAGTATTCTTGAGCTTTCCCCCATAAACCATTTCTTAGGCAAAGCCTACCAAGTGCTAGCAATAAGCTGGCATTGTTGGGTCTGCTTTTTAGCCATTGTTCGGCGTGGATCAGTTGCTCGGAAGTGTTTTGAGCGGCGACCATTCCATAGACGCGAACCAGCCTGTCGTCCCATTTCTTTTCCAAGGCTTTTCGGATTAAGGTTTCGCACTCGTGATCGTTGTTAAGGCGAATAAGCTGTAGTGCGTACGTTTCAAGCAACTGCGCGTCGAATTGTAATGGTGTTGGTACACACTGCCATAAACCTGCGAGAATATCGTCGGCAGCGTCTTGTTGAGCGCGGTTAATTAGCTCGTCGGTTTTCTGTACAAAAAGATTATTCCAGGCGAGAGACTCGACGGCTTTGATTTCATCAGTGCCGAGTTTGGCATCTTTTTGCAAGGAGGGCAGGAGCTTTATCAGGTTGTGCCAATCTTCTAATTTTAAGTATACCGACTTCAAGAGCTTTAGAACGAAGGGGTGATGCGCCTGTTGTTTATGCAGGCGTAATAGTGTTGCTAAGCAAGGTTCATATTGCCCTTGTTGGTACTGGATTTGTGCTTGAGCGATCCCCACAGCAAAGTCGGAGTCCTCGGTGCTGTCATAGGCTTTCTTCAGCATTAGCTCAGCATCCTTAACCTGCCCTAACTCGTTGGAAGCGTGAGCGGCGGCTAAGTAGTTAATTAAGGGCTTATGGGACTTGGTAGCAGATTTAGATAATAGCTTGCTCGCTACGCCCCAGTTGCCTTCAAGTAGTGCAATTAGACCTTTCTCGGTTTTTATCGTAGCTCTTGACTCGGCGGAACGGCCAAACCACTTAGATACAGACTTGCTTGAATGCACCAGTTTACGTTTCAGCCCTAGTAGCCATACCAATAAAGTAAGCAAAATAGCGATAGCGAGTGCGGCGATGACCAGATTACTTTCTATTAGCCAGTTTCCATAAGATATTCGAACATATCCGGGGTCATGGCTGACAATCGCTGAAACACCAAGCGCTAGAGCCATGCCGACAATAATCAACACGAGTAAACGCTTCATGGTGTTGGCTCCTGCTTGGTACTGTTATCTGTGCTTGAAGGTGTCGGGTTGGAAAGTTTGCCTAAGCTATGGTTAAGATACATGGCTTCAATTTTTGTCTTCAGTAAGCGTAATGACTTTGAAATATCGGGTGTTTCGTAGCTTATTTGAAGTGTTTGCATACTTTTGAGTTTAGAAATCAGAGTTTTCGTTTGTTTGTCCTGAGTATCAAAGTAGTTCTCTAGCCAAATGCTTGCTTGTTTTAAGCTGTGAGTAAAAATAGCCTGGTTTTGCTCTAGTAAGGCAAGGTTTGCTTGTTCGAGCATCAGTCTTAGATTCTGCTTCAGATAATAATTTTGCTCAGGCGCCATAAGAGGCGCGACAGGGTGATCCAAACGCCGGATCAATACTGCTTTCTTTAGCTCGCCCCATACTTCCAGCCATGCTTGCTTCCATGCGGGAAGATCTGAAGTTTGTGATGAACGCTGGCTTGGTGTTTGTTCTGGCTCTGGCTTGCTCGTGTCTAAATAAGCGCTTTCTTTTAAGCCGTCTAAAGAAGAAATGATAGCCGAGAGTTGCATAAACATACCTTCACGGTCGAGGTGAGAAAGCTGTTGTAAGCTAAGAATCTCTTGATTGAGTGCTGCACGAACTGGGAGTAAGCCTGGGTCATTGATTTCGGCCAGCACTTTATCGGCAGATATCATGACTGCCTCAGCATTTTTTAAGTCGCGCTCAAGAAGAAGTCTTTGGTTGGCGAGATGTAATAAATACTCGGCCTCAGCAAGTAGCCAGTCAGCACGACTGCTGGCACCCATTTCTGTTAGCTTCTCGGTGTTATATAAACTTTGCCTATCGAGCTGAGTCAGTATCTGACTTTGTTGTTGTTTGTCTGCTTCTAGGTTTTTCAAACGTCGCTCGAGGCTTTGCTCTAAGTATTGAACTCGTTGTTGTGCGCTCTTATTTTGTGAATCTAGGTGCGACAGTAGTGTGTTTTGTTGCGACAGGTTTTGCCAGAAGTAAATTGCGCTAGCGATCGAAAACGCAGCTATTAGAGCAATGACCAGTATTAGCAGCCAAGAAAGGTTTTTCTTCTTTTTAGCTTGAGGGGCTGGCTTCTTTACATCTGCTGCAGGTAGCGTTTCGTTTGCGTCAGTCACGTGTTGTCCTGTTTTTTGTTGGTTGGCACTTACAAGCTGGCTTTTTTGATGCACTTTACAATGTCCATCGGCATAAGGTTTTCCGAGATCAAAGTGTTCTTCAATCCGTGTTCATATGCAATATTGGCCACTCTGATACTGGGTAGTATAAAAGACCTGTCAGATAAGTCGATATTGTGTTCACTGCAATGAGCAAGCAGGTTAGTCAGTGTTTCACCGCTTAGTGTAATAATAAAGTCTGGCGCAAAGTCGTCAATGCTTTGTTGCAGTATGCTTTGATCATAGTCTGGTTTCGAGCGTTGGTATAGCGATATGCTATCTACTTGCGCACCTCGAGCAAGAAGTTGGCTTTGTAAAGCCTGGCGACCATGCTTACCCTTGAGGATGAGTATTTTTTCGTCTTGAACTGTTTTGAGGTCTTTGTTCTCTAATAGTTTTTCACTGCTCAGGTCTTGACCTGGCGATACGATATCCAGACTTGTCGAGTTTAAGGCTTCAGCGGTTTTGCGGCCAATGGCATACCATTTTTGTCCGACAGGTGCTTGTGGCCAATAGTGATCTATTTGTTCAAGGCCTAGATCAGCTGCGTGTTGGCTGACGACAATTACATGCTGGTATTGGTCTAAATCGAGGATGTGCTGTCGCTCGATCGCGCTAATCTCAAGCTCATCGATTTTTAGCATTGGCAGTTTTTTGCACTGGGCTCCTAAGGCTTCGAGAGCTTTTGATAATTCCGTGGCGGAGGGTTCGGGGCGGCAGATTAGAATCTTGCTTGAACTGAGCAGGCCTAGTCGCTTGAAAGCCTGCTCGGTAACGAGTTTATTTGTCATTGGCTTAAACTTGAGCTTTGTTATAGACAGCTTCTAGTAAAGGGCCTGCACCCATTTCAAGCAGAGCTTCCGCTACGGCAACACCCAGCTCTTCACATTGAGCTTGTGGGCCGCTTAAGCTTGTTTTAAGGATGGTTGCGCCATCTTCTGAGGCAACTAAGCCGGTGAGTGTCAGTGTCTCGCTTTCTAAGGTTGCATATCCGGCGATTGGAACCTGACAGCCACCATGGAGCCGGTGATTCATTGCGCGTTCAGCTTTTACGCAGAACTCGCTTTCTGGGTGAATGAGGGGCGCCAATAATTTTTTAATATCCTCATCCTTGCTTCTGCACTCAATGCCTAGAGCGCCTTGGCCAACAGCTGGAAGTGATTGCTCAGCCGATATGACGCTTTTGATGCGTTCATTGAATTCAAGTCTTTTGAGTCCAGAGGCTGCAAGAATAATGGCGTCATACTCGCCTGCATCGAGCTTTGCCAGACGAGTATTAACATTGCCTCTTAAAGGGCGAATATCTAGGTCTGGGCGAGAGGCGGCCAGTTGGCTATGCCTGCGTAGGCTTGAGGTGCCAACAATTGCACCTTCTGGAAGTTGATCGATCGAGTCGTATTGATTACTAACGAAAGCATCGAAGGGGTTTTCCCGCTCACAAATAACGGCTAGCTCAAGACCTTCGGGGAACTCCATAGGGACATCTTTCATTGAGTGGACGGCGATATCTGAAATGCCTTCTAGCATTGATGCTTCAAGCTCTTTTACAAATAAGCCTTTGCCACCGATTTTAGCAAGGGGGACGTCTAGAATCTTATCCCCTTTGGTTGTCATGCCATTAATATTGACTTCCAAGCCTGGGTATAAAGCTTCAAGTTGAGACTTTATATAACGGCTTTGCCACAACGCTAAAGCACTTTCACGAGAAGCAATATTGAGGGTCTTGATTGGGCTTGATGTAGACATGTTCGAGTCGTTCACTATTGGCAAATGGAGTGGGTGCTATATATTGAATTGCGTCGCTATTTGTATTGGTGGTGAAACCAAATAAAGAATAGTGAGCTAGATACAGCCTGTTATGGCGACTTAGTATAACGGAACTGGAAATAAAGTCGAAAAGATACAAATCAAGTGAAGATCACTTTTATTTCTTGGGCGCTTACTTGAGTCAAACTTGGCTATATGAAGGTTAGAAGTTAAGTGTTAATTTAACTTCCAGTCGATCTTGTTTAAGATTTAGTCGATACTTTGTTCTATCTGAAAGGTCATTAAAATTGCGAATGACGGAATCTGTGCAATTCTTTCCCCCGCTTAAGAGAGAATCGATATCAAATTTAAGCACGTGCTTAGAGAAGGATTTGATCGCTGTACTATAGGAAAATTTAGTGTCAGATGAGCTCTCGATGAGGATAGTATCATCATCACCGCTATTGCTGCGTGAGTTTTCAAAAGCTAGAGTATTAAATGACAGACACAGACATAACAAGCCTATTACGAACAAAGCGCGCTTGGTCATTGTTGATGTGTGTGTGTTGTTCAAATCGTCCACTCCATTTGATGAAGACTACCTATTCAATGATAAGAGATCTCCCTGTAGCGGTGTGTAACATTTGGTTGGATCGAGAGGGTATTTCGAAAAACTTCATTTATTGAGGTAAAGAGAGAGGATAAAGTGTGAACAGGTTCTCTAAGTTGTTGAGTGGAAGCTCATTTTTATTCTAGAAGGTGCTTAGTTGCAGTCTTAGGCTTGAAAGGATTGTTCACTTATTCTTTGCTTGAGTTCGCTTACGTGTCGACGACTGACGAGAATGCGAAAGTCGGTATTGCGTATATGTATGTAGTAGTGGCCATCGGAGCTCTTGTGCATTGCTGAGATGTGTTTGGCATTGACCAGTGTATTGCGATGGGCACGCAGGAGCTTGTCTGGGTGAGCTTGTTCCAACTCCTTTAATGTTTGGTCACTTAGGGTTTCACCGTTTGCATGGACAACGGTAAGGTACTTCTGTTCGGATCTAAAAAAGTAAATCGAGTCGAAAGGAAGTAACTCCTGGCCTTGCCAACTGTGTGCGACAAAATGAGCTTCTTCGTTACTATCCTGCTCCTTGATAGATTTTAGCTGCAGTTGATTAACATGCTTTGCTTGAGCCAGAGCACTTTCCAGCTCTTCGCCTCGAACGGGTTTTAACAAGTAACCCATGGCCTGCTTTTTAAAGGCGTCGATGGCATACTCGTCATAGGCGGTGCAAAAGATCATGGCAGGAGGGTGCGGCTTTTTTGCCAGAGCGCTGGCCACTTCCAGGCCATCAATACCTGGCATTCTGATATCCAGAAGCGCAATATCAGGCTTAAGCTCCTCAATCCGTACCAAGGCTTGTTCACCATTTTCAGCTTCACCGCAAACCTGATAGTTACAATTTCGTTCAATTAAACGCTTTAGGCGCTCTCTTGCCAAGCTCTCATCATCGACGATAAATACACTAATAGGGCTGTTTGCTGTCATATCTTAGTTAACCGGAATACGTAAAGTAACGGTAAAAATATTGTTTAGTTGGCTAGTCTTTAATATAGCGCCTGAGCCGAAAATTGCCTGGAGCCTGCTGCTAATATTGTCTAATGCGATTTGGTTTCCGTGTCGTGCCTGTTTTTCTGGGTCAAAAGGGTTTGAGATCAAAATGTATAAATGATCTCTTTTGAGTTCGGTTTCAATGCTAATAGTGCCGCCTTCAGTTAGCGGTTGAATACCATGATAAATCGCATTTTCTACTAATGGTTGTAGGGTTAAAGGGGGGATCAATACCTTTTTCTTGGCGTTGTTGAGCTTCCATTCAATCTTTAGCCTGTTTCCTAATCTAAGGGCTTCAATATTCAAGTATCGTCGGCATAGCTCAATTTCTTCACGAACCGGAATCAGAGAAGTTTGGTTGTTTAATGTAGCCCTGAAAATGGTTGATAGATCTATGACTGCATCTTCGGCTTTTTGTGGATCGATTGCGATCAGGCTGGCGATGCTGTTCATGCTATTAAACAGAAAGTGAGGACGAATTCTAGCCTGCAGTGCTTGGATGCGCGCTCGAAGTTCTGCTTGGCGCTGTTCTCGCCATTGGTGTTGCAGGAAGAAATAACGCAGTAAGATGCTCGCGAGCATCGAGCTGATGAGTAAACTCTTTGATAGAAATAGTTCCGGTTTTGTAATGACGCCCGGCAGCAGGAAGTTGATGCCTAGCCAACTGAAAAACAGCGTGATGATGGCATTGCTAGATAAGAAGTAAATGCTGATAAATTTCGGGCTTTTGCCAAATAGAAATTTTCGGGTTGTACAGATTACCGCTGCAAAGCTGAGCGTGAGTGAGTGGCAGTAAATAGATAGCAGGCCTAGTTTATCCCAACTGATTAACTCGTTTGAACTCAAGACCAGACATAAAACCAGCGCTAGAAACTGGGTTAGGATCAGCAGAAACAGAACGGCATTGATTCGACAAAGGTCAGGAATGACAAAATTGGAGTTCTGCTCACTCCCTGAAGCTTGCTTAGAATCATCAGCATGGCTGTTTTTGTTTGGCTGTGATTGCTTGGCGTTTCTATGCATGATAAATGACTGGTTTCTTTACAAGGGATGACTAAGGCGTATTATTCGCTTTTGTGCTACAATGCGCGCCGCAATTTTGACTCCACAAATTTCAGTGTAGATGGGTAATCAAACATGAGCAATGCAAACGACAATAACGGCCAGCTAAATACGCAGAGTGATTCAAGTAAAGAAAAGCCATGGGGAGGACGCTTTACCGAGCCTACCGATGCTTTTGTTGAACAATTTACTGCGTCAGTAGAGTTTGATCAGCGTTTGTATTTCCACGATATCCAGGGCTCTATTGCGCATGCGACGATGCTGGCAAAAGTTGGCGTGCTGACTGAAGAAGAGAAAACGCAAATCATTCAGGGCTTGAAAGAGGTTCAGGCAGAAATCGAGAGTGGCAAATTCCAGTGGTCTGTCAAACTGGAAGATGTACATATGAACGTCGAGGCAGCCTTAACAGAAAAAATTGGTATCACGGGCAAGAAACTCCATACAGGGCGATCTCGAAATGACCAGGTTGCGACAGATATTCGTTTGTATCTACGAGATGAAATCGATGTGATTGCCAGTGAAATTACTCGTCTTCAGGATGGCATGGCAAGGCTTGCTAAGCGTGAGGCTGCAACAATAATGCCGGGCTTTACTCATTTGCAAACAGCTCAGCCAGTCACTTTTGGTCATCATATTCTTGCTTGGAACGAGATGCTTCAACGTGACTATGAGCGTTTGATGGACTGTCGTAAGCGCGTGAATATTATGCCGCTAGGTGCAGCAGCTTTGGCGGGAACGACTTATCCTATTGATCGTAGCATTACGGCCGAGTTATTAGGCTTTGACCGACCTAGTGAGAACTCTCTTGATTCAGTCAGTGATCGTGACTTTGCTATAGAGTTTTGTTCATTTGCCAGCTTGGTTATGATTCACTTATCGCGAGCTTCTGAAGAGTTGATTTTGTGGGCATCGGCTCAGTTTGATTTTATCGACTTGCCGGACCGCTTCTGTACTGGTTCGTCTATCATGCCGCAGAAGAAGAATCCAGATGTGCCAGAGTTGGTACGAGGCAAGTCGGGCCGGGTAACGGGTCATATGATTTCTCTATTGATGTTAATGAAGTCTCAGCCTTTGGCATACAACAAAGATAACCAGGAAGATAAAGAGCCATTATTTGATGTCTTGGATACCTTAAAAGGTTGTTTGAAGGCCTATGCTGATATGATTCCGGCGATTGAGGTGAAGGCTGAAAATATGAGAGAAGCAGCACGTAGGGGCTTTTCAACCGCGACTGACTTGGCTGATTATTTAGTCGTTAATGGTGTGGCTTTCCGTGATGCGCATGAAATTGTTGGTAAAGCCGTGGCATATGGTGTTGCTGAGGAAAAAGACCTTTCAGACATGACACTAGAAGAGTTGCAGGTGTTTAGCGATCAGATTCAAGAAGATGTATTTGACGTTCTGACGCTTGAAGGCTCTGTTAATGCACGAAATCACCTGGGCGGGACGGCACCTGCACAGGTTTCTGCTGCGGCTGACAGAGTTCTTGAAAAACTAGCTGCACGTTAACTTGTCGTGCCTGACTTGATTGGCAGGCGACAGATATAGGTTGTGACGCCGGCACCTATGCAGCTAAGCATAATGACGGCCCATAACTTGCCAATGATGAGTGCGGATAAAAGCATGCTTCCCCACATACATATTAGTATCCGGGTTCGAATGTTTTTGTCCAGGCCTTCGCCGCTTTTCCAAACTGAAATGATGGGGCCTAGCTTCGGGTGTTCGTGTAACCAGCGGTGAAAACGTTCCGATGAGTGAGTGAATAACCAGGCAGCTAATAGTAAGAAAGGTGTTGTCGGTAATATCGGCAAGAAAATACCAATCACGCCAAGGATGACGCAGAGCCACCCCAAGGAGGCAATAAGTATTTTGACGCTGCCTTTCATTACTACTTTCCTGACAAATACATTTACGGTTCTTCCATTGTAGACCTTTAAATAGCTTTCTATAAATATAGAGGCTATTTTTTGTAAAAAATTAGCGCATAGACACTATTCTACCAACGCGGGATAATGTGTCTTTTACTATTGATAAACGAGACTTCAGATGCAAATTAGCAAAGATAAAGTGGTAACCTTTCATTATAGACTATCGAATGAGCAAGGCAGTGAGCTGGAGGCCTCTCATGGAGAAGACCCGGTTGCTTATTTGCATGGCCATGGAAATATTATTTCTGGTTTGGAAAAAGGCCTGGAAGGTCAGTCGGCAGAAGATGTTTTGACTGTGACGGTTGAACCTCAAGACGGCTATGGCCTGCGTAAAGAAGAAGCTGTTCAGCGCGTACCAATTAAGCACCTAGTGGGCGATAAAAAGCAAAATTCCAAGTTGAAGCCTGGTATGGTGGTTTCGATTAATACCGAAGAAGGTCCAAGGCAGGTTGTGGTATTAAAGGCAGGAAAGTTTAATGTCGATGTGGACACGAATCACCCTTTGGCCGGGCAGGTTTTGAGTTTCGATATTGAAATTCAGAGCGTCAGGGAAGCAACAGAAGATGAGTTGGCTCACGGGCATGCTCATGGTGTTGGTGGTCACCACCATTAACAAGTGCTAATGTTGCAAGCATAGAGATTTCACCAAAAAACAAGTAACGTGAGCGTTTTTAGAATGGCTTCTTCAGGAAATGAACATGAAAAAAACGCTTCTAGGCCTAGCTCTAATAGGTGCTTCTACTCTCAGCTATGCTGCTGAACCTCTAAAGTCTCTTGATACTCAAGATCAAAAAGTTAGCTATAGCTTTGGCTTGGTTCTAGGTAAGCGCATGACTAACGATATGCCTGATTTGCAAATCGACGTATTCGTCCAAGGTTTGAAAGATGCTTATAGTGGCAACCCTCAACTTATTACCGATGAGCAGGTCGCGCAGACTCTATCTGACTTTCAGCGAGACCTACAGCAAAAGCAGCTAGAAGAAGTTCAAAAAGCGGGTGAAGAAAACAAAAAAGCGGGGAAAGAATTCCTAGCTGAAAACAAGAACAAAGAAGGTATTGTTACCCTAGAGAGCGGCCTTCAGTATAAGGTTTTGACCGAAGGTAAAGGTCTGCAGCCTGGGCCGACAGATGTTGTGAAAGTTCACTATACCGGCTCTTTGATCAACGGTACGGTTTTTGATAGCTCGATTGATCGTGGTCAGCCAGTAAGTTTTCCGGTTAATGGTGTGATTGCTGGATGGACAGAAGCCCTTCAGTTGATGCCTACTGGTTCAAAGTGGCAGCTGTTTATTCCTTCGGACTTGGCATATGGTCCAAACGGTAACCGTTCTATCGGGCCGAATGAAACGTTGCTATTCGATGTCGAGTTGTTGGATATCGAAGCGAAAAAATAAAGTAGCTTAATCGTCAGTACTATCGAAAGAATACACAATGTATTCTTTCGAATCTCTTCTTCTTACTCTTATTATTAAAACACTACATTCAAACGAACTAGTCCGGGTATGCCCAAGATATCGCTATTGCTGAATATCATTGGGATAATATCGATATTGACTCGTTCACTATAAGACCAGCGGGTACCGACTAAGGCCGTTGTATCGCTATCGTCTTGCGTTGACATAACAACTTCAGCGCCAATCGAGAATAAGCCACTTTCTGTATCAATTAGACCAGCATAAGCGCCCAAACCTAATTCTAGGAATGTATCACTATTGTCTGCAATATCGCTGTAAATAAGAGATGGTGTGAGTGTGAATGTTGCTGCATCGGCCGAAATCGTGGCTGCGACCCCTAGCTTTAAATTAGTTTGATCGTTATTGCTGTTGTCAAAATCAATGACAGATAAGCCTGTTACCAAAGACCAAGCAAACTGATCTGTCGTTTGCTGATCACCTGATCTAATAGGCGGGAGCCCCCATTTTAGGCTAACGTCGTTCCCTGTAGAGGCGGTGTTAAGGCCTAGTCCACTATTCAAAATAAGCTCAGCCTGGGAAAGCCCGAGTCGAATACTGCCGCCATTTTGTAAACCGTTCGCACCACTGTGCAGGTCAATGGATATATGGTCGCCAGTGTTTACTTTACCCTGTTCAAGAAAGAACCCGCGTGAAGGAGGCGTATAAGCTTTTTTAAACGGCTCTTCAGCGGCGACAAAGGTGCTGGCAGAGGCACTGCAGGCAATAAGAGAATAGCTAAGAAGGTGGTTTTTCATGATTAGACGTTCCTTGATTTCACAGATATTAATTCAATTTGGCTAAGTTTAAATAGGGGGCAACTGATACTAGGAGATAAACTTCAGACCAATACCCGCAGGTTCCATTCGGACAATTTTCATTTTCAGTACAGGCGCTGTTTCTCCCATGCCCTGGACCTGGCCCTGGACAACGGTGCCGACCGGTGGCATAGGAATATTCTCTGTTAGAAGAAATACACCGCCATCGGAGATATCACGGGTAGTGACAATTTGATCGCCAATACTGGGGTGAGACACTTTAAGTTTACACTTCATTGGTGTCCGGTGCTCAGAGCGTTTGTCGGGCTGTGCGGATGTTGAGGTGTTTTCGTTTTCAATGGTCATTTTATTAGCAGGCCACTTAGCTTAAATAATTGCTCTGCATTATATCGATAATAAAAACGAATATCGCCAATCTAGCTTTAAGTTTTGGAAAGATTACATGGCTTGCAGTCTTTCAGTGAGGGCTAAAAATGAGGCAGATAGACAAATTTCGTTAATGGCGTAAAATAGCGCGTTTTTTACAGGCTAGTTCTCTAAAGCGTGTTGGTGATAGAAGGGTGTTATGAAATCGCATAGTGTTGAAAAGATCGGTGGAACGTCAATGAGTGATTATGTCGCTATTCGCGATAATATAATCAGCAAACCCTCAAGAGAGGATACGATCTATCAGCGTGTATTTGTGGTTTCAGCGTATGGCGGCATGACAGACGCTTTGTTAGAGCACAAAAAGACTAGCCAGCCAGGAATCTATGCGTTATTTGCCAACGGCTTGAAAGACAAGAGTTGGCACCAGGCGCTGCAGCAAGTGAAAGCTGATATGCAGGCCATAAACGCAGGCTTATTTGGTGAAGGTGAGCTTTTGCAGCAGGCGAATAGTTTTATTGGCGAGCGTCTGGATGATGCAGAGCAGTGTCTTGTTGATCTTCAAAGACTTTGTCAACACGGGCATTTTGAGCTTTCCGCACATTTGGCGACTGTTCGGGAAATGTTGGCGAGTATCGGTGAGGCTCATAGCGCTTGGAACACTGCAAAGCTTCTTGAACGTGACGGTTTCAATGCTTGTTTTGTTGATTTAACTGGCTGGCGCGCGGCACAGCATACCTCTTTGGATGAGCGGATCGTTGAAGCGTTTCAAGGCTTGGATTTGGCAAGTCAGATACCTATCGCGACGGGTTATGCGCATAGCGAGGAAGGCTTGATGTCTACTTTTGACCGTGGCTATAGTGAAATGACCTTTAGCCGCATCGCTGTATTGACCGAAGCGCGTGAAACCATCATCCATAAAGAATTTCACTTGAGCACGGCTGATCCTCGTTTGGTTGGTGAAGAAAATGCTATTCCTATCGGACGGACAAACTATGATGTTGCCGATCAGTTAGCTAACCTGGGCATGGAAGCTATTCACCCTAAAGCGGCCAAGGGTTTACGTAGTAACCGTATTCCTTTAAGAGTTAAGAATACTTTTGAGCCTGACCATCCTGGTACACTTATCACCGGAGACTATGTCAGTGACGAGCCTTGTGTCGAAATTATTGCAGGTTGCAAGGGCATCTATGCACTGGAAGTGTTCGATCAGGGGATGACGGGTAGTGTCGATACTTATGACCAGAAAATTCTTGAGCTGATCAGGCGCTTCAAAGGCCATGTTGTTTCTAAAGATATTAATGCGAACACCATTACTCATTATCTTGCTACAAACCTGAAAACAGTAAAGCGTATATACGGTGCTCTGGAAAAATGTTTTCCTGAGGCCGAGATTGACCAGTGCAAAGTTGCGATTGTTTCGGCGATTGGCAGTAATATGCAAGTGCCTGGTATGTTGGCGGTGACGGTCAAGGCGCTGGCAGAGCAGGAAATTAGTGTTTTAGCAATGCATCAATCTATGCGACAAGTTGACATGCAGTTTGTTGTCAACGAAGACGACTATGAC
This sequence comes from Oleiphilus sp. HI0086, assembly GCF_001635225.1. Classification (NCBI taxonomy): domain Bacteria; kingdom Pseudomonadati; phylum Pseudomonadota; class Gammaproteobacteria; order Oceanospirillales; family Oleiphilaceae; genus Oleiphilus; species Oleiphilus sp. HI0086. The sequence goes on along the minus strand of NZ_LWFZ01000985.1, from coordinate 14,297 downwards.
TTGGCGGTGAAGAGCCTGCATAGTAGCTTGGTCGAAATTCACAATCACGGTATCGCGATTTGCCCTGCTAATTAACAATTAGATCTCGTGGGAACATCCTGCTAAAGGAGTTGGCAATGCATCAGATCTCTGGGTTTTCATCGGCAGCACGTACGCTGTTTGTTTTGGCGGCATTTGTTATTGTGGTTGCAGGTATACGCGCTGCTGAGTCATTGATGGTGACGTTTCTACTCTCCGGTTTTTTTGCCATCATTTGTGCGCCTCCCTTTCTCTTTATGCAACGGAAAGGCTTGCCTGCCTGGCTGTCCTTGATACTGGTGGTTATTTTTATCAGCCTGGTGCAGTTGGTGATTATCTCTATTATTACCACTTCACTCACTGCGTTCTCAAATGACCTACCCCAGTACCAGATACGCCTGCAAGCATTGATGGGCGAACTAATCAGTGGCTTAAATTCCTGGGGCTTGGATATTCCAAAGGAAAAGTTAATGCAATTGTTTGACCCGTCAACGATTTTTAAGTTGGCGGTAAGCACTCTGGGGAACCTGGGTGGCGTTTTATCGAACTCCTTTCTGATTGTGTTAACAGTGATTTTTATGCTTTTTGAAGGTGTTTCATTGCCGGCAAAACTTCATAAGGCTTTCGGCGAAGACAGTACCTTGATGGAGCATATTGAATTATTTTTAGAGAATGTTAATCGTTATATGAGTATCAAGGTTGTAGTGAGCCTGGGAACGGGTGGGTTAATCTATATCTGGTTGCTTATTCTGGGGGTTGAATATCCCTTGTTGTGGGCTTTAATTGCTTATCTTCTAAATTTTGTACCGAATATTGGTTCCATTATCGCAGCAGTACCCGTGATGTTGTTGGCCTTAATTCAATTAGGGCCTTTGCATATGTTGTTGGTTGCAGCGGGTTATTTATTTGTTAATACCTTGATGGGCAATGTTATTGAGCCGCGCTATATGGGGCGGGGCTTAGGGCTTTCTACTTTGATTGTTTTCTTGTCTTTGGTATTTTGGGGTTGGGTGCTTGGGCCAGTGGGGATGTTACTGTCTGTCCCACTGACCATGCTGTTAAAAATTGCCTTTGAAAGCAGTGACGAGACCCGCTGGATCGCAATCATTATGGGGCCAGATGTTGCTCAAGAAAAAGATGAGAAGCGGTAGTTCTAAATGAGCAGCTACCAAAGATCCTCTTCATCTTGAGAGTCGCTTTGAATTAGAATCCTTTTGAGGTCTTTTTCTCTGTCTTTGCTATGAGCTTCGGCTAAATCAACTTTTTCGCCGTAAACTTCGAGCCAGGTACGTGAGCCAGGTAGCATGTGAGCCAGGTCATACATGCCGGTACGTAAGGCTTCTAGAAATTCTTGATTACCTTTTTCTTGTTCCATCACCACGTTAAGCAATTTAAGGTTGCTTGTATTGCCCAGTTGATCCTGGATAACGGGTAATATTTTCTTAAGGCTCTTTATTTGTTGAGTTTGAGCTTCGTTTTGGCTGGTCAATTCCGAGATTTGTAGCTGTAGCTCTTCAACGACTTCAAGGTTGACGGACTCTTCTTCTTCATCTCCGAAGACGGTGATCGTTATTACTGTAATCGAAACAGAAATAATCACGATTAGTAAGAGTGCGACAACCAGTAGTACTATTTTGTTCGTCCCGACACTCTCTTCCAGAGCAGTAATTCGTTGCTTTTCAGTGAGTGGCTCGTGCTCCACTTCATCTTTCTTGGCCATGGTCTATCCTACGTCGCGAATTTGATGATGAGCTCGGGAGGTGTGCATGTAGTCATGCTAAATCGAACAGAAGTTATGCGAACCCCGGTGAGCCCAGATAGTTTTAGTGTAGACCAAAACTATCTGAAGTACCTACCAAAGGAATGTGATTAATTGTGATATTAATACGAATATTACTAATTAACTTAGATAGTTAGCGCTATAAGTTCTATTAGCCTGTTAACTTTTCGTACTTATCCATTAATTCTGCTTCACTTTCCTTGTGATCAGGGTCTTTGGGAATGCAGTCTACAGGGCATACTTCGACACATTGTGGTTCGTCGTAATGGCCGACACACTCGGTGCACTTGCTCGGGTCAATAATATATATATCTTCACCGGGTGCGATGGCTTCATTGGGACACTCAGGCTCGCACACGTCGCAATTTATACAGTCATCTGTGATCATTAATGCCATGAAAAATACCTCTGCTATGATCTGATAAAAGTGGGGTTAAAGGTCAAAATACTATCCTGCTATCGCTCTTCTAAGGCCTTAATGACGGCTGGCGCTACAAACTCTGAAACATCACCGCCCAAAGAGGCAATTTCCCTAATTAAAGTGGAAGAGATATAAGAGAGGTGGTTGTCAGGAGTAAGAAACAAGCTTTCTGCTTCAGGAATCAAGCGCCGATTCATATCCGCTAGTTGAAATTCGAATTCAAAGTCTGAAACAGCACGTAAACCGCGTAGAATAACGTTGACCTTGTGCTCTTTTACAAACTCGGCCAATAAGCAGTCAAAGCCAATGACTTCTACATTATCGAGATGAGCCAAAACGTCCTTTGCCAGTTCAACCCGTTTTTCAAGTGGAAACATAGGGTTCTTTTTTGGGCTGGCTGCGACAGCAATAATAATGCGATCAAAAAGCTTTGCAGCACGCTCTACAAGATTGGTATGGCCGTTAGTAATTGGGTCAAAAGTGCCAGGATAAACGACAGTATTCATAGGGGGTCTTACTCCTGAAGCTGCGGAATACGATTGCAGTGCCTAAGTCAATTTTACAGTATTGGAAGTATAGACAACCAAGAACTAAAGAAGGGGCGGAATAGTAACCAAATTTCGGGTGGGTTGCTAGTCAGCTTGTTGTAAACAAGAAGTCTGCGCTGGCAAGATAGACAGCGCATTTGAAGGGTTATCTCTATAAGGAGCTAGCTTATCGTAAGAAAATAGAGAATAAGGCCTTATGAATCAAGGTACCAAAAGGAGGGTAGGCAAACTTGGTACTGTTGAAATGATTCTTGCAGAATACTGATTTTGCATGAGAGAAGGTCAGGAAGCCTTGCTCGCCGTGGTAGGAGCCCATACCTGATTCACCAACGCCGCCAAAATGTAAGTCTTCTTGAGCAAAGTGAGAGACTGTGTCGTTAATGCAGACGCCGCCAGCTCGAACTTGTTCTAGTACATATTGCTGTTCGTCTTTGTCCATTCCAAAATAGTAAAGCGCCAAGGGCTGAGGGCGATCATTAATGAAGTCCAGAGCTTGGTCTAGCGACTTAGTGGGTAGGATTGGCAGGATTGGGCCAAAGAGTTCTTCTTGCATCACTAGCATATCATCAGTGGCATTTAGCACCAGGTGGATAGGCATCTTACGTGTACCGGTTTGCATATCTTCGTCAGCCGGGTTGCACTCAATAATCGTTGCGCCTTTGCTTTTTGCATCGTCCAGGTAAGATTGCAGGCGTGCGAGCTGTCGTTCATCGACTACGCTGGTGAAGTCAGTGTTGTGCTTCAGCGTTGGGTACATCTTGGCAAAGAAGTGTTGGAATCGATCAACGAAATGCTCCAGGCGGTGCTCTGGACAAAGAATGTAGTCAGGTGCAATGCAGGTTTGGCCAGCATTAAAAGCCTTACCAAAAACAACTGACTGTGTTGCATCGTCCATATTGACATCGTCAGAGATGATTGTTGGAGATTTGCCGCCAAGCTCAAGCGTGACGGGTGTTAAGTTAGCCGCCGCTGCTTTCATTACATGGCGGCCAACAGCCGTTGAACCGGTAAACAGTAAATGGTTCCATGGGATGCTAGAGAACTCAGTCGCGACTTCTGCATCACCCTGAACAATCGCAACCAGATCTTGAGGAAAGGTGTCGGAGATTAGTTGCTCGATTAGTGCAGAGGTCTGCGGTGTAAACTCTGACATCTTGATCATGGATCTGTTACCTGCAGCCAAAGCAGCGACAAGAGGGCCCATTGATAAAGACACGGTATAGTTCCAAGGCGAAATAATGCCAATAATCCCCAGCGGTTGATATTGCACAAAACCTGTCGCAGGTTGAAATAAAGGAGAGATCTTTTTCTTATCTTTGCTCATCCACGATTTCAGGTTTTTGATGTTGTAGTCGATGCCGTGAATGGTTGTCATTAGCTCAGCAAGTTTTGTTTCATCAGCAGAGCGGTTAGAAAAGTCGCTGGAAATTGTCTCGATAATCTCGTCTTGATTATCAAGAAGCATGCTTCTAAGTTTTTTAAGGTTTGCGACTCTTTCCTGATAAGAAGGCATTGGGTTTTTACGGAAAGCAGCTTTTTGCTCGGAAAAAATCTGATTCATGCGTTGGATTTGTTTTTTGCTTTCACTTATTTGAATGACTTCAGCAACCATGGGGATGAGCTCCGACAATATGTCTATCTGTTTGTGTTAGGCGAAAAATAGAAGAAAAACGAAAATAATCTACTTTTTACAATATACTTTATATTTTTAGAGTATATACTCTAAAAAGTCAACACTTAGAGATCAAAAATATGACTGCGAGTCATTTTTTAATTTTGGTGACCAGGATTGCATCCTGTTAAAAGCTATATATAGTGGCGCTGATCAGGTACAAGTACGCCTGACTTGAAGAGCTGCATAAGAAAATGTACATGATTGGGAAGTTAGTGAGTACATGAAAACCAAAGAAAAAATTGTATTGGCTGCGCTGGAGTTGTTTAACGAGCGTGGAGAGCGGAACGTATCGACTAACCATATTGCTGCTCACCTTGGAATGTCTCCCGGCAACCTGTATTACCACTTTAGAAATAAAAGCGACATTATTTACGAGATTTTTAAGAACTACGAGCTACTTGTAGATTCATATCTGAATGTGCCGAGCGGCAGAGCGATACATATAAATGATCTGATTACCTATTTGGATGCGGTCTTTAACGGTTTATGGGCTTATCGTTTCTTGCATAGAGATCTAGAGCATTTGCTGGACAGCGATGAGCGCCTGCGTGAAGATTATCGACGATTTACTTTACGTTGTTTGAGTGGTATCCAAAGCATTATTTATGCGATGGAGAAGAGTGAAATCTATCAGCCAATGGAAGATCAGCAGCGAAAGTCGAAAGCCTTAAATACCTGGTTGATTGTGACGAATTGGATGACTTACCTAAAAACTATCCAAAGTGCTGAGGACGAAGCGCAGGCGCTGAACCAGAAGAGTATTCAGCACGGTGTGTATCAAATACTCGACTATGTCATACCTTATTTGTATGAAGACAAACGGGCCTTAGCGCTGGAATTGCAGGAAAACTATCGCTTTGAAGGGATCGCGCCAAAAGTCTAATCTTCTTGGCTGTCTTCAGGGGAAGGGCTATTATCTAGCAAGCGCTGATTGATAATCTTGTCCAGAGCAAAGCGGCTTTCTTTTATGCCAGACTTTTTCAGGCTCGAAAACAAAATGACATCTTCCAGAGATTGGTGTGCTTCTAACTGCTTCTTAACCTGAAACATGACTTGCTTTGCAGGGCCAAACTTGAGTTTGTCGCTTTTAGTTAGAAGGATTAATGTCGGTAGCTGACATTCACTGGACCAGTCGAGTAGCATTTGGTCGAACTCGGTAAGAGGTTTGCGGATGTCCATGATAAGCACTAAGCCCGCAAGGCTTTCTCGGTTGCGTAGATAGTCATCGAGGTGCTTTCCCCATTCAGCTTTCAGGTCCAGGGATACCTTTGCAAAGCCATAGCCGGGCAGGTCGACTAGCCGAACCCCGGGCGTGCTAAGGGAAAAAAAGTTAATCAGTTGGGTTCTGCCGGGAGTCTTACTGGTTCGGGCAAGCTTCTTATTGTTAGTGATTGAGTTGATGGCTGAAGATTTTCCTGCATTGGAGCGACCGGCAAAGGCAACTTCAACGCCTTGGTCTGGCGGGCAGTTCTTGAGTTTTGATCCGCTTTGGCTGAAACGGGCGCTGTTGTAGGAGATATTCTTCGGCGTATTTGGGTGGTTCATGACTAACTCAATCAGAAAAAAGCACAGAATAAAAACCACTATTTAATGTAAGGGTTTTATCAGGAAGGGCTTAGTGTATAATAGCCTGAAATTTTTTGCCCATAATTTTCTGAGTGAGGGTGATCGGCTTGTTGTTTTAGTTTGATCAGCCATACTGTTAAGGTTTTGAAGATTAGAGAATTCATTAGCTTGTTTTGTCCTTCAGAGCTGCTTGGTTATGTGGGTAAAAATGACAATATTAGATTTATGTTTAGAGATGAAAGTGAGCGCAATTAAAATGAAAATGATTTTAAAAAGTGTAGTGATCGTTGCAGGTTTGGTAGGGTCTTTGGGGGCTTCAGCCGCTGGTGACGTTGAGGCAGGAAAGGCCGCTTCAGCTACGTGTGCTGGTTGTCACGGTGCCGATGGAAATAGTGTTGTTGCTAACTTTCCTAAACTGGCAGGCCAAGGTGAGAAGTACTTGGTTAAACAAATGAATGACATCAAAGAAGGTAAGCGTCCTGTAATCGAAATGACAGGCTTGCTTGATGCGCGTTCTGCACAGGATATCGAAAACATTGCCGCTTACTTTGCGTCACAAACAACTACGCCTGGCCAAGCAAAGAAAGACTTGGTAGAAAAAGGTGAGATCATGTACCGCCAGGGTAATGCAGCAACTAAGGTTGCGGCGTGTGCAGCGTGTCACGGCCCAGCAGGTGAAGGTGTGTCATTGGCTGCATTTCCAGCGCTTGCCGGTCAGCATGCTGATTACATCGCATCTCAGCTTAAGAAGTTCCGTAGTGGTGAGCGTAGCAACGATGGTGATTCGCGTATGATGCGTTCAGTAACGGCTCGTTTGAATGACAAAGAAATTGAAGCAGTTGCCAGCTATATTTCTGGTTTATATAAATAAGCTTCGTCTCTGCCGAGGAGCAATATGCTTCTCGGCTTTCTAGTTCCCTACCTTCCTATTTGAATACTTCTAACATTCCATCTGAGGTCAAGGCAATAACATTGGACTTCTGATCGATGACATCGATAATCGCTTTACTGCTGGCGCCGCCATAAGCTTGGCGAGGTTCTGCTTGCCAGGTCTTCACTTCAGTTCCTTTTTTAATATTAAATTTACTGATGACGCCTTGGAAAGTGCCAAGCGTTAGGTATTTCTCATCATCAGAAAAATCAGCGCTGGTGTAATTAATATATCGATTCTTAAACTTGAATTTACTTTTCCCGGTTTTGGTATCCCAAACCAGAGCATCTTCGCGTTGTGAGGTGGTAAAGGCGAGCTTACCAGAATCAGATATTGCAGCAGTCTTGATCTGATTGTTCAGGCTCAAGGCGTATTGCTCTTTGCCTGTTTTCAGGTTCCAAATCTTTGCAATGTTATCATCACCGGCACTAATACCTACTGCACCGTCTTCACTGAGGTCGGTAGCCCGTATTGGTGCGTTATGCTTAAAGCTGTGTATGGCCATACCTCGATCAAGGTCAAAGTAATTGACCGTACCATCTCTCAGGCCTAGCAATGCTCGTCGCCCATCTTGGTTTAAGCTAATCGCTTCGATTCGATCGGCTGCTTGCCAGAACTGTAGGGACTTACCATTCGTAGCGTCCCATAGCACTAAGTCTTTTTCTTGGCAGGTTACGGCTCTCTTACCGTCACCGGAAACCGCTGAGGCCCGGATGGATGAGTATTCGCCGCTTTTATGATTCCAGTCATAGAGGCGCTCTTTCTTTTTGGTGTTCCAAAAGCTCCCGCCATGATGAACCGATCCGATGACCGCAAGGTATCCGTTAGGGCTGAGTTCGCCGCTTAGTAAGCCTTGAGTCGCAAGCTGTTTACTGCTAGTGGGGCCTTCCGCGCATGCGGCAAGTGCCAGACTGAGTAAAAGGGTAGAAGTTTGTTTTTTAAACACCGATAGACCTGATAGATTTGATTCGATTTTAAAAGGACGTCATTACATCTTTAGTATAGTCAGAGACGAGGAAAAAGAGAGAATAAATATGATCTGGAGGGGAAGCGCATAATATAGCCAGAATTAAGAAGTTCTGGCTATCGCTCAGGAGTTCATTTAGAACTAAGCGGTTGTGTCTGCGTGCACCGCGTGAAGTGCTTCAATCAGCGTGTCTTCAAGCTCAAAGCGCTCTTCAAGGGTTTTTCCTAAGGAGTCGAGCTCTTTAATAAGGCCTTCGATGCCATCGTCGACTTTATGTATATCGTCGAAGCGATCGTTAAACGCTAGAGATTGTTCGGTGGACATTTCAATGCGAGGAAGGATTTTCTTTGCAAGCTCAAGTCCACCGTCATCATACTCTGCTGCCTCGGCAACGAGTTGCTCGTAGACTTCGAAGTGTCCGACCGAAACATAGTCGACCAATATCTGGCAAAACGATTGGAACTTCTCTGCTTTATTTTCTTGAGAGCTGCCTGGGTTTACAGATAGATCGCACAGGCTGACAATAAGCGCTTGCCTTTCCTTAAGCCATTTATCGATTAAGTCGTTTACTCCACCCCATCGCTCTGCAGCATTCTTGCAATTCTCGAGCATTCATTAACCCCTTTCTACTACATTATCGTTTCGAGACTTGTTGTACCTTGTCGGTACTTAGCTAGCTCGTTTCGTTTAAGTAATTGTTGTTTGTAGCTTGCTTGGCTACCTGTTTATTATCATTTTACTTTTGCAGATGAAAAACAAAATGTTTTGCGTATTGTTCGGTAAGCTTTGTGCTTACTTCTGTAACAAATAGCGTGTAGTCATGAAACTAACTAATTTGTTTAATGCTCGCAACAGTTTATTTGTTATCTTTCTTAAATAATATACTCAAGCCGATTATTGCAAAGCAAATAAACGCCAATAAGCTCCAGCCTGGGATTGATAGACTCATGAAGGTCCACTGAACTTTTGCGCAATCGCCTGTGCCTCGTAGGGCCATCTCGATTACTTCCAATAAGGGAAACACTTCGAGCATATAATCGATGCCGGGGCCGCATGCGGGGACCTGGTCTTCGGGTAAGCTTTGTAGCCACAATTGTCGAATAGCAACAGCGGCACCACCCACAGATAAGAGTGCTGCGAGGAATGCGTAGATGGACGAAGCGATCTTTCCTGCATTATGGATTGCACCGATCAGCGCAACGAGCCCAATGCCGCTAAAGAATACTCGTTGCATCATACACATTGGGCATGGGTCCATGCTGCTAAAAGGCTCAATGTAGGTGGCAGTGACTAATAGTGCCGCACAAGCGATAAAAATAAATAGAAAGCGTTGCTGTGAAGAAGGGAATGTCATGATCTTTGTTGCTCGTAAACTTGTAGTCGCTTTGCTTACCTTATAAAAGAGGTAAAGAGCGCGGTCAAAAATGTATTCTTCACTAGTGAGCCGCCTGAGTAAACAAATTTGTTTTTCTCTTAAGAGCTTGTAATGTCATATTAGGATAACAATGATAATTGCTTTGGTCTTGCGTTAAGAATGTCGGTGAAGGTGTTGCAGGCTGACTTTTCCAGCCTATAATTACTTCTTTAAGCAATTGATGACAGAGTGCAAATGAGTATAAAAGTTCCAGCGTTTTTTTTATTAATGCTATCGATGTGTGTAGCGATGCCTTTAGCAGCAGAAGATGAGGGTGAAGAGGGGGCGCCTGTATCGATTCAATATCATGACTTAACGCCACCGTTTGTCGCTAATTTTGGTAGTGACAATGGAAAGAAGCTAAAGTTTCTCAAGGCAGGTGTCTCAGTCAGAACATCGAGCGGCGCTGCGGTAAACGAAGTTATGAATCATGATGCTTTGGTTCGCCATCAGATCGTGATGCTTTTAAGTCGTCAGACTGAAGAAACACTCGGTACTTCAGCAGGTCAGGAGAAGGTTCGACTTGAAGCGTTAGAACTTGTGCAGCAGATTCTGGAAGAAGAAACGGGTGATGGGCAGATAGATGATCTCTTGTTTACCAGCTTTGTTGTTCAGAGATAAGGCTTAGCGACTTCTAAAGCGAAAATAAGAAAGGGGCCGTAGGGTAGAGAGCTTAGGCGATTTTGCCAACCCTTTCGTTCGGCTTATCCAGTTCGCATTTTTCGACGCCGTCTTCCCAGCCTGCTTCCCATGCAGCTTGCACTACTTCGCCAGAATAAGGGCACTGCTGAATATCTGCTCCCATCACTCCCGCCATATATCCCTGACGATAAGCTTTGTTTAGTGAGTCAATATCCCAGCATAAAGAAAAGTCTTGGGCCATTTGGCCACTCCTTTCATTAAGCTGCCTTGCACTTTTACAAGCATCATTGAGATAGCCATATTCAATACGCCACATGAGATGTAGAGCAGAATATAGCTTCCCGTTCGGCTAACAAAGTGGTTTGGCAACGCCATCCACATTAAGAATCCTTACTTATTCACAAAGCCTGAACATAAACTTAATGCTCAGAACGCTCTCCTACAAGCGTGAAATGCCTTATTTATATAATTTTATTTGGCGTGTAAGTCATCATTTTAAGATGAAACAATTAATGTGAGTGAACGCTTTTGATATCAAGACTGAGTTAGCGAGATACAAAAAGAACACCAACAGAAATACTCCGTTTCAAGCGTTAACAAAATTAACACAGGAGCGTACCTGCAACAATGACAGGATGGTCAAAAATGAGGGGAATTTCAGTTTTGTTTTACGACATGGAAAACGCTGCACAAAATTTATACTAAAACGTATCGGTGAACAGATGTGCAGCAAGTTTTGTGAAAGAGTCGTGAGAAAATCTAGAGTTATTGCGCCTGATAGTCCATTAGGTATCTATCGAAAGAAATACGATCACTACGCTTTATTTCTTCTGCTTGCTTAAACGACTCCTGCGCTTGTTTTTCAAACTGGCTGAATTGGTTTTGTGCTGGCTCAGCACTGAGTACCAATTGATGCTTCTTTGAAAGTTCTCCAGCGATCTCTAGCCAGGATAGAGACTCTTTCTTCATGACTGACAACACTTGAGCGGAGGGTGTTAGATCTGGTGTATCGAGTTTAGCTAGCTGTTCCTTTAGTGCCGACTTATAACGTTGGTCGCTCGTTGCCTGGTCTAGTACTTCGGCAAGACCTTGCATGCCTTTTAGAAGCTCAAGCCCCCAGCTACTTAGCGTTCGCTTTTGTGATTGGTCGGTGAGTTCAAGTCCTGGTCTTCTACCTTCATTGACGACCAGGTCAAAGTTACTATCGAGATATTCACATTCCTTATCGCCAATTACCGGAGAGTCCTGGAGTAAGCAAAAGCTCAGGAATATATCCATAAAGTCGACCTGTCTGTCAGAAATTCCCAATGGTAAAAATGGGTTCAAATCCAGGCAGCGTACCTCGATATATTCGACTCCGCGTTCGTTGAGTGCATGCCGTGGCGTTTCGCCTGACAGTGCACTGCGCTTTGGTCGGATTGAGCTGTAATATTCGTTCTCGATTTGCAGAATATTCGTATTGATCTGAAGGTAAGCGTCACCTTTCTTTAGCCCAAGCTCTTGGTATGGCGGGTAAGAAGTGTTAATGGCATCGCCAAGTGTATGGGTGAAGTTTTCCAGGCTGTTAAAGCAGATATTTAGCGATGATTGGGCGTTGTTGTGATAGCCGAGGTCTCCCATTCTGAGCGAGGTAGCATAAGGCTTATACAGCGTGCCCTTATCATCAAATGATTCGAGGCAGTGATTTTGGCCAGCGACAAAACTCTGGTCTAGGCAAGGCGACGCACCGAATAAATACATGAGTAGCCAAGAGTAGCGACGAAAGTTTCGAATCAGAGCGAAATATTGCTCCGACTTAAAGTCTTGTAGTGACTGCTCTTTATTGCCATGCGCTTCTTTTAGATTAAGCCAAAGGGAGTCATTGATCGAGAAGTTGAAGTGCAGGCCCGCAATGCTTTGCATGGTTCGGCCGTATCGATGGCCTAGACCTTCCCGGTAGACGTACTTCAAGCGTCCAATGTTGGAGTCGCCATATTCAGCAATACGAATGCTGTGCTCGCCATCAAGCTTGCAGGGCATGCTGCCAGACCAGAGAACTTCATTGCCAATATTGCTAGCAACAAACTTATGCGTATCTTGCAATGTTTTTAGCAGGCCTTCTCTAGAGTCTTCAACCGGTGTAATTAGCTCTAATAAAGCTTCCGAGTAATCAGTGGTAATGGAAGGGTGAGTCAGCGGATGGCCCAAGGCTTCAGGGTGATTTCTCTGCGAGATCGAAAATTCGCTATCTGCCCGAAGACCTTCTTTTTCTATGCCGCGTGAAATCGGTAAGCCCTGCTCTTTAATATGCTGTGCCAGGATCGTTAAGTCGCTCGGAGACAGGCCCGCATGAGCATTATTGTTGGTGTTTGAGGGCGCTGTCATGTGTTAATCCTATTGTGGGTGCGAGTTGTTTCGAAATAAGACCGCAGTATTATCATTTTACTTCAATTTAAGCTTACTAAAAGCATTGGCCATGGCGCCGGACATTGGTGCCTCGGTTTGCTTGGGTTTTCTATTCTGCTTGGCGTTGCTGTGCTTATTTTGATGTTCTGGGCTGCTTTGAGCTTTATCGTTCATTTGTGCTTCGTCGCCCATTCTCATACTCAGTGATATTCGTTTTCGTCTTGGATCAGCTTCCATGACTTTCACCTTTACGATATCACCTGTTTTGACAACGTCGCGAGGGTCTTTAACAAATTTGTCCGCCAGTGCCGAGATATGGACGAGACCATCTTGGTGCACACCAATATCAACGAAGGCTCCAAAGTGTGTCACGTTCGTTACCGCTCCCTCGAGCACCATGTTCGGCTTCAGGTCAGAGATTGTCTCGACGCCTTCTTTGTATTCTGCAAACTTAAACTCAGGGCGCGGGTCGCGACCGGGTTTGGCGAGTTCGCTGAAAATATCTTGAACAGTGATCAGGCCGCAGCTTTCACTAACAAAGTCGTTAGCTGATAGCTTCTTTAAAGTTCCGGCATTGCCTATAAGTTGTCCAATATCTTGCTGACTCTTCTGAGCAATGTCCTTCACTGTGGGATAAGATTCCGGATGGACTGCGGATGCATCTAGTGGGTTTTCACCATCAAGAATACGTAAGAATCCAGCGCATTGCTCGAATGCTTTTGGTCCAAGGCGTGGGACTTCTTTGAGTATTTTTCGAGAGTTGAAGCGTCCGTTACTATCACGGAATGCCACAATATTGCTGGCAATACTGGCATTCAGACCAGATACCTTTGCCAGCAATGGTGCAGAAGCCGTATTGACGTCGACACCGACAGCGTTAACACAGTCTTCGATGGTTGCCCCCAGGCTGCGGTTGAGCTGTACTTGGCTAACATCATGCTGGTATTGACCAACGCCAATGGCTTTAGGTTCAATTTTTACGAGCTCTGCCAGAGGATCTTGAAGACGGCGCGCGATCGATACAGCGCCTCGAATGGTGACGTCCAGATCCGGGAACTCATTTGCAGCTAATTCTGATGCAGAATAAACCGAGGCGCCGGCCTCGCTGACCATAATTCGGGTTAAAGCCAAGGCGGGGTAGCGTTTCATTACGTCGGCAGCCAGCTTATCAGTTTCACGAGAGGCAGTACCATTGCCAATGCTGAGCAGCTCAACGTGGTGTTTTTTACAGAGGGCGGCGATTATCTCGATAGATTCGTCCCACTGGTTTCTGGGGGCGTGAGGGTAGATTGTTGCGTGATCCAGTAATTTGCCTGTTTGGTCGATCACCGCCACTTTAACGCCAGTTCGCAGGCCTGGATCAAGGCCTAATGTTGCTTTCGCACCGGCTGGCGCTGCTAATAACAGATCTTTTAGGTTCTCTGCAAAAACATCGATGGCAACTTTTTCAGCTTGTTCTCTTAGCTTGCCAAGTAGTTCAGTCTCGATATGGTTGTTAAGTTTAACGCGCCATGTCCAGCGAACCACTTCTTTTAGCCACTTATCGGCTGCTCGGCCTTGGTCCTCAATATTGTAATAAGCGGCGACTTTGGCTTCACAGGGATGAATCGTTAAACGGTCACTTGCGTCATAACCCTGAGGCTGCAGGCTAATATTGAGCACGCCTTCGTTGCGGCCTCTAAATAGTGCCAATGCACGATGTGATGGGATTTTTGCTATCGCTTCACTGAAGTCAAAATAGTCCTGGAACTTATCACCCTTGGCTTTTTCAGATTCGACAACGGCACTAAAAATCTCGCCCTGATCCCAGAGGTAAGTTTTGAGTATGCCGAGTAGCTTGGCTTCTTCGCTGAGGCGTTCCATCAAAATGTACTTTGCGCCATCTAGTGCGGCTTGTGAGTCATCAATGCCCTTATCAGTGCTAATGAATTTACTCGCTTCAGACTCTGG
>NZ_LWFZ01000984.1:0-16985 GCF_001635225.1 Oleiphilus sp. HI0086 | reverse complement strand
CAGTAAAGCTTTGACACCTTCAACCTGGCCCTCAGCGACTTCAACCACCAATTCATCATGCACCTGCATAATCATTTTTGCGTCAAGACCAGCACCTTCAAGTGCGGCATCGACCTTTATCATCGCCTTTTTGATAATATCTGCCGCCGTACCTTGCATTGGTGCATTAATCGCCGTCCGCTCTGCTGCTTGCTGAAGCATTTTATTTCGAGCATTTATCTCAGGAAGATATAAACGACGACCAAAAACGGTTTCGACATAACCATCATCATGTGCTTGAGCCCGGATTCTATCCATGTACTCAAGTACACCTGGGTAACGTTCGAAATAACGATCAATATATTGCGCTGCTTCTTTTCGAGATACATTGATTTGCTTCGCCAAACCAAATGCCGACATACCGTAAATCAAACCAAAGTTAATGGCTTTGGCTTTGCGGCGCTGATCAGCACTCACCTCTTCAACAGAAACATCGAAGACTTCTGCAGCAGTCGCACGGTGTACGTCTTCTCCTTGAGCAAATGCCTCCAACAAGCCCTTATCTTGAGACAAGTGCGCCATAATTCTCAGTTCTATTTGCGAATAGTCGGCTGCGATAAGCTTATAACCGTCGGGTGCAACAAAAGCCTGACGAATCTTTCGACCTTCGGTGCTTCGAATCGGAATATTCTGCAAGTTCGGATCACTAGAAGATAAACGCCCTGTCGCGGTGACAGCCTGATGATAAGAAGTATGAATTCTCCCTGTTCCCGGATTAATCAACTGCGGAAGTTTATCGGTATAAGTCGACTTGAGTTTTGCCAGACTACGGTGCTCAAGAATTAACTTAGGCAGCGGGTAGTCAAGTGCTAATTCCTGTAAGACCGGCTCGGCGGTTGAAGGTTGACCCTTGGGCGTCTTCTTGATGATCGGCAACCCTAGTTTCTCAAAGAATATCGCTTGCAACTGTTTTGGTGAACTTAAGTTGAACTCTTCACCCGCCAAGTCATAAGCTTCACGCTCTAGCTCAACAATTCGTTCGGCTAATTCCTGACTCTGCTGCCCTAGAATATGAGCGTCAACCACCGCACCTGTGCGTTCTATTTTTGACAGAATCGACAACAGAGGCTTATCTATTTCATGATAAACCTTCGCCAGCCCTTCAATCTTTTCTAATTGCGGATAGATTGCATGGTGAAGCGCCAAAGTAATCTCGGCATCTTCTGCGGCATAAGGCCCGGCTTGCTCTAGAGCTATTTGGTTGAAGGTAAGCTGTTTGGCTCCCTTCCCGGCGATATCTTCAAAGTGGATGGTTTTTCTGCCCAAGTACTTCTCGGCCAGAGTATCCATGTCGTGACGACTTCCCGTGGAGTTCAGCACATAAGATTCAATCATCGTATCGTGCGCAATACCTTGAAGCTCAATACCATGATTGGCCAATACACTTTTATCGTATTTCAGGTTTTGGCCAACTTTAAGCTGCTCACTACTCTCCAGAAGTGGCTTTAGTTGATCAAGTACCCAATCTTTATCTAACTGCTCGGGCGCATCCAAGTAATCATGACAAAAAGGCACATAAGCTGCTTCCTCTGCATTACAGGCGAAGGAAACACCTACCACCTCGGCTTCCATATAGTTGAGGCTGGTGGTCTCGGTATCAAAAGCAAATAAGTCCGCCGACTTAAGTTTGTTAAACCAAAGCGCAAACGCATCTTTGTCAAGAATAGTCTGGTAGTCGCAATTATGCTCAACTACCGGCTCTTCTGCTTGTTCCGCATCATCTCCCGCACTGTTCAAGGCTCTTTCTTGGGCAGTGACCCAAGACCGGAATTCATACTCGCTAAATAGTGCTAACAATCGTCGGTGGTCAGTTTCTTTGTGGCTGATATCCTCTAGCGCTTCCGGCAAATCTATTTCAGTTTTGATCGTTGCCAACTCATAAGACATCGGTAGAAACGATAAGCTATCACGCAGGTTCTCGCCAACTTTACCTTTCACCTCATCGGCACTATCAATAACACCCTGCATGCTACCATAAGCCGTTAACCACTTTACCGCCGTCTTCGGGCCACACTTCGGCACGCCGGGAATATTATCAACCGAATCGCCAACCAAAGCTAAGTAGTCAATGATCTGATCAGGGCGAACGCCGAACTTATCTTCGACGCCTTGAATATCCATTTTGGTATCGGTCATGGTATTGATCAGCGTCACATGCTCTGTCACTAACTGAGCCATATCCTTATCGCCAGTTGAGATCACCACATCGATCTTCTTTTGCGTTGCCTGATGCGCCAAGGCACCAATCACATCATCCGCTTCGACATCAGGAATGATGAGTAAAGGCAAACCCATTGCTTCAATGATCTCGTGAATCGGCGCGATCTGAGAACGTAAATCATCAGGCATCGGTGGACGATTCGCTTTATAGTCAGGGTAAATTTCATGACGAAAGTTCTTACCTTTAGCGTCAAAAACCACAATTACTTTAGAGCCTGGATAGTCGGTTTCCAGCCTTCTAAGCATGCTGATCACACCTTTAATTGCTCCGGTTGGCTGGCCTTTAGAATTAACTAAAGGAGGTAAACCATGAAAAGCCCGGAATAAATAAGATGATCCATCCACCAAAACGGTAGGAAGTGTTTGAGATTGCTCGGTATTTGTTGTCATAAATTGCGTATCTATAATTGTTTAGATGCTGGTAAGAGCTGGGTTTTGAAATTAAAAGTCCGGTGAGTAATCACTGGCACAGTGGTATAGTAAGAAAAAACGACAATACAGAACAGATATTTTTATTCGTCAACGCTCATACAGGAGTTCATATGCGAAAGATATTACGCCCAACTTTATTAGTAACTCTACTCGCAACTCAAGCCAGCATGTTCGCTATAACATCCGCACATGCAGAGGAATCTATTCAGCCTGCTGAGCCTGAGATCGTTATTCGCAATGAGGATAACAAAACTTTTTACGAATATCGTGTGAATGGCGTTCTAAAAGAAATTAAAGTCGTTCCAAAGATTGGCCCTACTTATTATTTAGTGCCTCAGGATGGCAATGCCTGGATCCGCGAAGATCGCTCACAAGTCCTTGTGCCTAGCTGGGTATTGTTCGAGTGGTAGCACTTCCCTCTTAACGTCCTCCTTGCCAAGCCCAACAATTTATTTGCGTTAATACCTTTGCTTAGTATGAATATTCTAATTTATCAGCGTATCGTTGGTGGTGAATTAAGAATTTGTGGAAATTAAATCCACAGCGCTGAGATACTTACAGAGAAAAGGATACTATCATGGGCACTATCAAATCTTACCAAGAGCAAGTTCAAGACATCGTTGAAAAAGCAATCGCTACTGTTGAAGAGCAGCACAAAGCACTTGCAGCTGCATCTTTCGAGTACATCGAAAAGCTATACAAGCTAGACACTGTAAAAGCTAAGCACGACGAAGTTTCTGACATCGCTTATAGCAAAGCACGTGAAGTAAACAAGATCGTTGCTGACTACGCTTCAGACATCATCTCTAAAATCGAGAAAGAAGAAGCAGCTCCAGCAAAGAAGGCACCAGCTAAAAAAGCAGCAGCTAAAAAAGCACCAGCTAAAAAAGCAGCACCAAAGAAAGAAGCTGAAACAGCTTAGCTTACTCTAGAGTTTTAAAAACAACGCTGCTATACCAACCCCTTTAGCAGCGAAGTTTCACCCGCCCTGTTTATCAGATACTAATCTAATTAAACTTGGTGGGTATTTTTTTGCCTCAAAATCCAGGCAGCAAATTTCAACGCTGCTTTGCAAGATGGCCAAGAATATGGCGAGATAACTCTTCGTATTTTTCTTGAATAACCCAGTGGCCCGCTTCCATCTCAATAACCTCATACTCAGCACTAACCAAGTCACGCGTACCCACAACCCCCGAGCGCTTTAACGCTACATCCTGATTACCCCATATAAAAGTCGTTGGTACATCAACTTGTCCAATGTTTAAACCGACATCAAATGCTGGAAAGTTTGCGCGATACCAGTTTAAAGCGCTCGTTAGTGCATGCTCTTGTTTGAGGATATTTAAGTAGTGTTCAGTTTCTGCATCCTCATGACTAGTCCAAACAGCTCGCAATTTTTCATAATCATTTTGAGCTAAGACATATTCGGGTATGGTCTTTTTCTGAAAGAAGCGAATATAGTCACTTGATTCGTATTGATCCGGATCTTCTCTGTAGGCCTTTCCGAAAGAATCAATATGAGGCACTGAAATAGCCACATAACTGATCACACGATCGGGATAGTCAGCCGCGAGCTTCCAACCCACACCAGCACCCCAATCATGGCCCACTAAGTGAAATTTCTTTATCCCTAGATTATCAGCAATCTGTAACACATCAGAAACCAGGTAATCTAATTCATACGACTTAAGCTCGCCAGGTCTAGCGTCTGAACTATAGCCACGCTGGTTGGGGGCAATAGCGTAGTAATCTTTGGTCGCAAGCTCATCCATAAGCTTATCCCACATAACCGCAGACTCAGGAAAGCCATGAAGTAATATAACCGGCGTATTTACCTTATCGCCACGAACATTTACCGAGAATTTCATGCCATTGGCATCGACTGTTAAATAGCCTTCAGGGTCCCACTTTGGCAGGTCACCTTTAGCAAGGCGCTTTACATACAAGAAGCTTACACTGACAACACATATCAGCAGACCCAAAACAGTTAGCGCGGCTTTTTTTCTAATTCTCATAATCAACCTATCTTAAGGAACTCATATAACCTTACCCACAAAGAACAAACACTCTGTGAGATGGACATTTATTTGGTCAGTTAGAGTAATGCCAATTCAGACTTAAAGAGAGCCACAATAATGAGAAATGAATCTTACCGGTGGGTAAATTACCTAGATTGAAGCCTTTCAATAATGCCCATCATTTTATATGTCAGGAGTGCTGCCGAAAATTCGTAAGCATGAAAGCCTTTGATTGGTGCGAACTCGGTAATATCGAAACCGATGATTTCGCATTGTTTTGCGACTGACTCAAATAAGGACAATGTTTGATACCAGCCAAGCCCACCTGGCACGGGCGTGCCTGTTGAGGGAAATACGGAAGGGTCCATGCCATCAATGTCTAGCGTAAAGAACACTTTGCTCGGGAAGTTATCAGGCAAATCTATTTTTTGGATATTTTGGGGCACTAAAATGTCCGCATCGATATGACGTACACCGTGTGCTTTGCGAGTCCGCATTTCTTCTTCGCAGTACGCGCGAATACCCAGCTGAAATAAAGGGACACCCAAATCAACGATGCGTTTCATTACGGAGGCGTGGCTATACGGGTTGCCTTCGTACGCTTCGCGCAAGTCGGCATGGGCATCGATTTGCACCACACCAAAGTCATCTATGCCAGCATCCAGAAGCCCTTTAATAATGCCATAGGTCACCGTATGTTCGCCGCCTAAGCCAATAGGGAAACCACCGCGCTCAATTATATTTGTTGTGGCAAGTGCGATGTTTGCAATGACTTGCTCTGCACTTCCTGCCATGTCGACAGG
The DNA here is from genome assembly GCF_001635225.1 of Oleiphilus sp. HI0086. NCBI lineage: Bacteria > Pseudomonadati > Pseudomonadota > Gammaproteobacteria > Oceanospirillales > Oleiphilaceae > Oleiphilus > Oleiphilus sp. HI0086. The sequence continues at coordinate 11,473 of NZ_LWFZ01000984.1, read as the reverse complement.
AGGGTGAGTATAAATACCTTTCGTACTAGGATTACTTGTACCGTCCCAAGTTTCAAGCTGCCAGGAAGCTTCTAAAATAGCCGCTGGACCTAAGCCTGTGCCGCCGCCGTAAGAAACAGACTCCTCATAGGGTATGGGCAAAATATGAAAAAAGGCGTCTTCAGGTTTAGGGTGTTTAAACTCTGAACCTAAAAAAATGGGATAGCCAGGCGCTGCGAGTTGGTCAAATTCGTTTGTGTCTAAATCCATGCTCTATGCCCCTTATGATAAACGGTTTTTGAAGTCGTCATAGCCGAACTCTTTGACTATTCGAAGCGTATCAGTTTCTGAATTCCAGATCGCGATAGCCGGTAAACCAATGCCATTAAAGGTATTGGTTTTGACCATGGTGTAATGTGTCATGTCGTCAAACATCAGTCTTTGGCCAATGCTTAAGGGCTCTTGAAAACTGTAATCGCCCATGACGTCACCCGCTAAACAAGTCTGCCCGCCTAAACGATAGTTATAAGTAAATTCATCACTTGCTCCGGCACCAAAAATATCAGCTCGATAAGGCATTTCAATTGTATCAGGCATATGACAGGTGGCAGAGGTGTCCAGAATCGCAAGATCAACAGTATTGTAGGTAAGGTCTAGTACCTCTGATACTAATACTCCTGTGTGAATTGCAATGGCTTCACCTGGCTCTAAATAAACTTGCAGTTGGTAGCGATCTTGAAATAGTTTGATGCGTTCGATCAAAGCGCCAACGTCGTAGTCTGGATGGGTAATATGATGTCCGCCACCAAAATTCACCCATTCAAGCCGAGGTAGAATGTCAGCAAATTGTTTTTCAATTTCGGCAAGTGTTCTATCAAGCGCGTCAAAACCTTGTTCGCATAAGGTATGAAAGTGTAAACCGCTTATACCATCCAGGCTACAATCTTTAAACGCCGATCTTGGAATCCCCAGACGTGAGCCTGGCGCACAAGGGTCGTAGATCGGTGTTGTGCCCTCGGAGTGCAAAGGGTTGATCCTTAAACCGAACTCTAAGTCAGGCCGAGCCTGTTTGGCTCGTTTGGCATTCTCTTTAAATCGCTCCCACTGACCGAACGAGTTGAACACGACGTGTTTCGAGATTGCCATAATCTCTTCTAAGTCATGCTCAGTGTAGGCGGCTGAAAAGGTATGAACCTCTTGACCCAAGTCTTTGCCACCGAACTCTTCATAGCCTAAACGTGCCTCGTGCAAACCACTGGCACAAGTGCCTACCAGGTATTTGTTGATAAGCGGCGCGAGGCTAAACATAGAGAAAGCCTTAAGCGCCAATAATATTTTGGCGCCCGACTTTTCCTGTACCTCGTTCAGTATTTTAAGGTTCTTTTCTATTGCGACTTCATCCACGACAAAGCAAGGAGAAGGCACCCGTGCTGGGTCGAACGCTTCAAAGGTTTTTGCTTTAACCATGCCTATTTCCTACCAACGTCTAAGCAAATAGAACTAAGCATTAGATCAAATCAAACCCTGGGTTTTCAATGACTTTCCACGATAAGCCATAGGCATTCATATCACTCATAAAGGCGTCTGGATCAAGCTGCTCCATATTCCAGACACCGGGCTTCATCCAATGGCCTTCGATCATGATTTTCGCACCAATCATCGCTGGAACTCCTGTGGTATACGAGATCGCTTGAGATTGAACCTCTTGGTAGCAGTCTTGATGATCTTTGACGTTGTACAAATAAACTGTTTTCTCTTTGCCATCTTTAAGGCCACGGACCACACAACCGATGCAGGTTTTACCCTTAGTGCGAGGGCCTAGAGTAGACGGGTCTGGTAGCAAGGCTTTCAGAAACTGGATAGGTACAATTTCCTGGCCTTGGAATTCAATCGGCTCAATTCCTGTCATCCCAACATTCCCTAAGACCTCTAGGTGTTTGAGATAGCTATCGCCAAAACTCATCCAAAATTGCGCACGCTTAATTGAAGGGTAGTGCTTGGTTAAGGACTCAAGCTCTTCATGATACATTCGGAAAATATTGTAGGTGCCTACGCCATCTGGGCAGGTGAAGCTCTGCTGTGTCGACATGGCAGGCGTCGCTACAAACTCACCATCTTCCCAATGGCGGCACTCTGCGGTGACTTCTCTAATGTTGATTTCAGGGTTGAAGTTTGTCGCGAAGGGGTAGCCGTGATCACCACCGTTTACATCGATAATGTCAAGATAGTGGATCTCATCGAAATAGTGTTTGGCAATATAGGCAGTAAACATGTTGGTTGCACCTGGGTCAAACCCTGAGCCCAGCAATGCCATCAAGCCTGCTTTCTCAAAACGTTCTTGATATTCCCACTGCCATTTATACTCGAATTTTGCCGTATCTAATGGTTCGTAATTCGCCGTATCAAGGTAGTGAACACCCGCTTCCAAGCAGGCATCCATGATCGTCAGATCCTGATAAGGCAAGGCAACATTAATGACCATAAACGGTTTAACTTTCTCTAAGAGCGCGACTAATTCAGGAACCTTATCGGCGTCAACCTGAGCCGTTTCGATTGTCCGCTGATAGTTTTCTTGTATCTGCTTGGCGATTGCTTTGCACTTAGATTCTGTCCGGCTAGCAAGCGTAATCTCGGTAAAAATATCGGGTAATTGAGCGCATTTTTGCGCAACGACTTGACCGACGCCACCAGCGCCGATAATCAATACTTTTGCCATAGTCATAGTCCTGTTCTTTCAGTTGTTACAATAATCTTATTCAATAATATAGCCTTAGCTAAGCGCTATTACGGCTCAATGTTCTCTCTCGTAGTAGGTGTAACCTTGCATACTCGAGTTAAAGGTTTTGATCATCTGCTGACGCTCTCGTGCTGTAATTCGTCCTTCTTTTACCGCTCTCTCAGCCGTATTTCGGTAGTTGAGCATCATATTTTTAGGTTGATACTCTACATAGCTGAGTACGTCAGATATGGTGTCTCCATGAATTTCTTTAACGAAATCAAAGCTGCCATCAGCGTTCAGACGCACGCTGACGACATTAGTATCGCCAAACAAGTTATGCAGATCACCTAAGGTTTCCTGATAAGCGCCGACCAGAAACACCCCCAAGTAATACTCTTCACCTTCTTTAATCGGGTGTAATGGGAGTGTTTTTGCTGTGCCGAATTCGTTGATAAATTTATCAATTTTTCCATCGCAGTCACAGGTTATATCCGCCAGCACTGCCTGACGTGTTGGCGTCTCATGCAGCCTGTGAATTGGCATAATCGGAAACAGTTGATCAATCGCCCATATGTCTGGCAGCGATTGAAATAGGCTAAAGTTTCCATAGTAGATATCTGCCAACGATAGCTTAAGGTCTTCCAGGTCTGGTGGCGTTTTATCCATTGTATCTAACAGGTCTGCGATACAATGAAGAACATCGAGAAATAAGTTTTCTGCGATTGATCGCTCTCTTAATGAGAGCTGCCCACGCTTGAATAAAGCACGCACTTCATCACGATAAAAATGCGCATCGTTATAACACTCCTGTACTCGCCGTGGCGATAGGTAGTCTTTTATCTCACGAATCTTTGTGAGTAGTTGATGCTCCTCAGGCGATGGTTCGGGCAGACTGATTGGTTCAAAAATATTGGTATCTAGAATATTGAACAGCAGAATTGAAGAGTAAGCGACAGTTGCTCGCCCAGATTCCGTGACAATCGTTGGGTGAGGAATATTATGGTCGTCCAAGGTTTGCTTGAGAGTATCGACAATATCTTCACAATATTCTTCAAGCGTGTAGTTACGACTTTTATCGTCATTGCTTTGTGCGCCGGTATAATCAACCGCTAAGCCACCACCCAAATCTATATGGGTTAATTCTGCACCCTCACTCATTAGGTCAGTAAAATAGCGGCAGGCTTCTACGACACCACTTCGAATATCATGAATGCTGGGGATTTGTGAACCTAAGTGGCAGTGCAATAATTCGAGGCAGTGCAGCATGTTCTCTTGCTTTAGCTTATCAACCACATCGATAAGTTGTGTGCTAGTTAGACCAAACACACTGCGATCACCGCTCGTTGAATTCCAATGCCCACTGACTTGAGAGGTCATTTTCACCCGCACACCAATGTGGGGTTGAATGTTCATTTGGCGGCTCAATCTTATAATAATGGGCAGCTCGGTTAAGGTTTCAATCACAAAAACGCATAGGAAGCCCAGTTTGGTTGCTTGTAAACCAAGCTCAATAAACTCTTCATCTTTATAGCCGTTACAGATAATCAAACTGCCCGGCTCTTCAAGTGTCGATAGCGCAGCAATCATTTCAGGTTTACTGCCGACTTCAAGGCCATGCTTGAAACGAGCACCAAAACTGGCAATCTCTTCAACAACCTGCGCTTGTTGATTTACCTTGATCGGATAAACACCCCGATAAGGTGATTGATAGTTTAACTTTTCTATCGCCTCAGCAAAGGCATCATTTAGGCGCTTAATTTGAGCATCTAGAATATTTTCGACTCGCAACAAAACCGGCATCTGAAGGTCCCGATCGATCATTCCTTCTACAATGTTCATCAAAGGAATAGAGACATTCAAGGTTTTCGCCGTGACACAGCCTTCATCAGAAACTCCGAAGTAGTCATTACCCCAGTGATCTATACCGTACCGGTCGATGTTCTGCTTAATTTTACTCGGTTTATCTTGTTGCTGATCCAATACTAGCTCCTGAATCGTTGTTATCGTTTGATGCGAAGAAGTCGACTTACTCGCTTTCAATAGTTGGTAGCTGTCTCTTCCACTTAAGCTTCTTCTCTATCGAAGATATAACCATGCCAGCGATATCTTTACGTGTCGCTGTCTCAATGCCTTCAAGACCTGGGGAAGAATTCACCTCAAGCAATAACGGACCGGAATCAGACCGTATAATATCAACGCCAGCAACCTGAAGACCTAATACTTTAGCAGCCTTCACTGCTAATGCTCTTTCTTCTTTGGTTATTTTTACGATTGACGCCGACCCGCCTTGATGGATATTCGCTCTGAACTCACCAGGGGCTGCTGAGCGCTCTATTGAAGCAACAACTTTTCCATCAATAACAAAACATCGTAAATCTTTGCCATTTGCCTCTTTAATAAATTTTTGCACAAGCAAGTTAGCCCTCAAAGACTTGAAGGCGTTGATAACACTTTCTGCTGCTTTTTTTGTTTCGGCCAGAACGACACCTCGCCCCTGTGTGCCTTCAAGAAGTTTCACGATCAAGGGTGCGCCGCCCACCATTTCAATGAGGTCATTTGTGTCTATTGGTGAGTTAGCAAAACCAGTCGTTGGAATATTGATGCCACTCTTGAGCATGAGTTGCAAAGAGAACAGTTTGTCTCTGGACTGTGAAATTGCAGCTGAGGAGTTCGTTGTATAGATCCCCATGCTTTCAAATTGGCGAGCTAATGCGGTTCCGTAAAATGTCACGCTAGGTCTTATTCTTGTAATGACAGCATCCAAATCATTAAGTATCGTTCCTCCGCGATAATGCGCTTCAGGTTCCAGTGCATCCAGTTTCATATAGCATTGCTTAACATTGAGGAAAACCATTTCATGGCCTCGCTCTTCGCCAGCCTCCAGTAATCTCTGGTTGCTATACAGCTCTTCATTGCTTGCGAGCAGGGCGATCTTAAGACCACTCTTTTCAGGTTCCTTTTTTCCATAATATCCATCGATTGTTTCTTGTGAAATTGCACCCATCAAGTCTTCTTGTTCAGGGTCAACAAGCATCCGGCCTACCATAGCTTCTCTCCCAAGAAGCATTCTGAAACCCATGGAGTCTCTATTAGCAAGCGTTAACTCTACTTCCCAAATCATTTCACCAATTTTTAGTGGCGCTTGCACAACAAAACGGGTTTCTGAGACGCCACTAGAGCTTTTAACAACTCGCTTGTCTATGATCGGGCGCTCACACCTGATAACTGTACGGCGATTATTCTGAAGCGGGTGCACTTCAAAACTCACCCATGCAGCCCCATCTCTACGAAATTGCTGAATGTTGAAAGCATGAATAGACGATGTTTTTGCCCCCGAATCCACACGCGCTTTTATGGCCGGGATTCCTAGCTCGGGAAATGCGCACCACTCCTCGCTACCAATGACTACTTTGTTATCGCTTGGTGACATAGGTGACTCCGGTGTGCGAATAGGTTGAATATAAAAGACGTATAGCGTTACTGGTGAGGGAACGGAATCACTAATCAGTGGATTCAGTTTCCTCAGGGTCGCATGTTTGCCAAATACCATCACTATCTTGATAGGAGCCGTATTGAGCGCATTGCTCTTCTTTAGTTTGAGGTTCTTCTGCGAGAGAAAAGTTCGGAATCAACATAGGTATGACCAAGGCCAGAACAGCGATGAACTTATTCATATTCATGTTCATAATTTCCTGATAAATAAAAATTATCGATTAGTAAATTAGATCCCCTTATTGAGAAGGCCTAATCGCTTAAGTTGCTGTCATCATCATAAGATGAAAAATCTACTGATGAAGAAGGCTGGGCGCCCATAGAAATGTGTAAGCGCTGCCTTTGATTGCTTACTTCTAAGAAGCGTTTCCACGCTCTTTCATGAATGCTAGAGGCCTCTTTTTTCCCCATAAAAACGGATACAAACTCTTTCTCTTCATCACACCTAGGCTTTAGCTCTCCGCCATAGAGAGCCTTGTATGACTTACCATAATCTTCGAGTAATTGTGCTTGTTCTTTAGTAAAGTGGCCGCTTCTTGCTATTCCTTTTGGAAAATGCTCTATAGCCCAAAATTTACCCGTTGTGTGGAATGCTTGTTTATTAGCCATATTTTTGCCTAATATAATCTAACCATCTTATTTCGCGCGATTATGCTTTCAATCGATTTATGCTGTAAAATGAACTTTTTTTCTAATTACGATAAATATTTTTAATCGATATGAATACAGATCTTCTGCGCACTTTTATGGAAGTTTCCAAGACTCGACACTTCGGGAAAGCAGCAGAAAATCTTTGCTTAACCCAATCTGCTGTAAGCTTTCGAATTAAGCAGCTGGAAGAAAGTGTTGGAATGAGTTTGTTTACGCGCGAGCGTAATAACATACTATTAACCCCCTCGGGCGAACGTTTATTACCCCATGCTGAAAATGTACTCACATCGTGGCAGTCAGCACTACAGGATGTAGGTGCGGCTGGCCAGCTGGATATGCAGATCGCTTTGGGCAGCACCTCAAACCTCTGGGACACTTTTCTACAGTCACTTTTACCAAAAGTGGTCGATACCTTTGACGGTTTAAACATTCGGACTGAAATTAGCAGTCCTCAAGATTTGACGAGGGCCTTGTTAGGTGGACGTATCGATATAGCTGTTTTACTAGACCCGCCAAGTGTTACGGAATTAGTTCTCACTAAAATTGGCAAGGTCGAGTTAATGTTTGTATCTGACCAAAACTGGGCTGCAACTGAAGAGCTTGCCAAAACTAAACATATTTTTGTTGACTGGGGAACATCTGTAAATGTCCTTCAAGCTCGCCTCTTCAATCAACCACATACACCGATTCTACATACAGGACAAACTCATATAGCCTTGGAATTTCTAATGACATACGGTGGGGTAGCTTTATTACCAAAGGTACTCGTTGAACAGTTTGTTCAATCTAAGCAGTTATTCCCTATTCACGGTGCCGAGTCATTTGTAAGGGAAGTTTATGCTGTTCATAGTGATGCGTCGCAAAAACAAGATATCGTTTCATCCGTAGTTGATTTGCTAAAAGAAGAAGATCTAAAGCCAGCGTTTGTGTGATCTGAGCACCCAATGGAAAAATTCACCTTTAAATTAATTAACCAGTACGAGGGGCGTAGAAAGCTCGTAAGCAGACATTACCGAGCGCCATAAGAATAAGCGACCTTGTATGGCGATAATTTTAATTACAGTCTAATATTCATTTAATGGATGCTTTATAAATAATACCCCATACCTTTCTAATTCTGCGGATACTTGATGTTTTTAAAAGAATCTACTGTAACTCTTTGGCTTTCAAAGCTTGCTAGCGGAGAAGTGACAGAAACAAATGCCCCAGCATGGCTGTTACCGTTCGTAAAAAACGAGTCTGACGCCGATCTTCTTAAAATCGCCGACAAGACAGTTGATTCGGCAAAAGTGGTATCAAGGTTTGGACGTGAAGGTTTACAGCTAAACAGCCGGTTAGATGAGGTTGTATCCGAATCGATTCAACTAGCGAGCGCTATCGAAGAAATGTCTGCTACCGCGCAAGAAATAGAGTCACTTGGTCAACAGGTACTTGAGCGTGCCCAGCATACATGCGATGAGGCTGGTAGAGGCAGTGACGCCCTTAGTTTACTTGTTCAAAAGCTAGACTCAATTGAATCATCTATCAAAGATGTTGGGCGTAATGCCGAAACTTTTGTTGAACAAACTAAAAGTATCATTCAGTTGACGACTACTGTTAATGAAATCGCTGATCAGACGAATTTACTCGCGTTAAACGCTGCTATTGAAGCCGCACGAGCAGGAGAGTTTGGACGCGGATTTTCCGTAGTCGCCGATGAAGTGCGTGGACTCGCTCACCGCAGTGCTGAAGCAGCGAGTGAAATTCAATCTATTGTGAGCGGTGTAGTAAATGGAGCTAATGATGTAGAACGCATCGTAGGAGAAACTATTGGTGTACTAGAAGACTCTCATCAAGACCGAAAACAGTTAGTTCAAACAATTTCTGATGCTCAAACCGCTGCTACAGAAAATGTTGATGCAACAGCTCAAATTGCCTCAGCAGCAACAGAGCAAGCTTCCGTAGCACAAGATATGGCAAGAGGTGTGCAAAATACCGCTGATGGCATTAATGAATCATTCACCATTTTCAAAGATATGTATAAAAATGTCGAATATCTACGTGACCTGCAAGTAGAGTGTTTGAGCTACTTTGATGTAAGCAACGATGATGTACTGCTTCGCATGGCCAAGAGTGACCATATTGTGTGGGTAGATAAGGTTATCCGTTTTGCATTATTTGGACAAAACAGCGTACAAGAGAGTGAGCTAAAAGATCATACCCAATGTCGCCTTGGGAAATACCTAATGTCTGATAAAGGACAGCAGCTAAGTTCCAAGAGTCGCTTCAAAGAGCTTTATGAAGATGTTCATCCGAAAGTACACGCTAAGGGCATAGAAATCTATAAGGTCGCACGAGCAGGCGCTGAACCATTATCTCTGCAGGGTGCAGTTGAAGAGCTTATTGGCTTATCAGATAGCGTATTGGATATTCTTAATGAATTTATCCAGCACCGTTAGAATTTCTTAGACCTTGCAATATTACCTCTGTTTCAGAAGGTGAAAAACAGCCCGCCAATATGAGGCTTGTGGCGCTTCGAAATGCTTGCTTTAGATCTCGCCGGCAATGCTAGGTTTAGGTCTGCTTTCAAAAGCAAAAAAAGTGGCGTATTAATCATAGCAACAAATTTAGCGACGCTAAGCTTCATCTATTTTTTTGCACAACTGCAAATTCAAAGCTTAGCTAAAGCACTATTTCTCTAGCTTCAAAAGCACCCTGCGATTCAGCTCTTGCGCCTGAGCCGAGTCTTCTTTTCTGGCTGGTCTAGAGTCACCATAGCCTTTAGCACTGATACGAGCTTCTGCGACTCCCTCAGAAATAAAGAAGTCCATTAAGGTTTCCGCGCGTCTTTCGCTTAGTTCCTGCTCGGAGGTGATTTCGCCATACAAGGATGCATAGCCATTTGTGTGAACCTCAATAACAATTGGCTTTGCTTGCTTTCGAAGCTCTGGTAGCAAGCTATCCAAAATAGACGCCCCTGAACGAGCCAAGTCATAAGACCCTGCATTAAAAAGAACACGAGAACTAAGTTGCAAGCTTAGGTAGGGTTCAGAATCTTCTATTTGAACATGCTGTTTTAAGTTTCCTGTATTGATAAGCGTGGCGAGTACTGAAGCATCAAGTTCGCCACCCTCTTGGCCAATACCGGTCAAATCCATCAGTTCATCAGTGAACACAGACAAATCAGCAGGCTTCTCAACAGGCGCCAAAACAGGTGCCTGCACTGAGCGAAACGTTAAATACAGCAATAAGCCCAGCGCTAGCATGAGCAGGAATAAATCAACAAATATGGAAGAGTTCGAGCCTTGCTCAGACACACCTTCACTTGATTGAAACTTAGCAAGTCGAAGTTTTTCAGACCAAGAGCTTGCGTCCTTCTTCTGAGCCTTCTCTGCGAAGCCATCGACTTTAGATAACATGGCCTTGAAATTATCAGCAGGACGCCTATGGCGTAAGTCTGAATAATTATCTGAGCGATTTAATGCACTACTCATTTACGTTTCTCAAGCAGTAGAAGTTTATTAAGCAGAGCGCTGAAGCCCAAATTTCACTAACATTGGCTTCTTCGAAGCTCGCTTTGGCTTTTTAGTGGTTTGCTGATTAGCTGATAATGCGTTCATGCTTTCGATGTAAGTCATCAAGGTCTCGCGAATCACCGCAGGCGTCCGACGCTCGTGAATCAGAACAATACCTTCTGCAAGCAAGGTAATATGCTGAACCTCTTTTAATCGACGCTGCTCCAGCCTTTCAGCAATCGGTTTGAATACAAAGCTCGCCAGGATTAAACCATAAAAGGTACTAACCAAGGCAAAACCCATAAGGCTTGCCGCCTCAGAAACGGCTCTGCCCTGCTCCAAGATAAAAGCTATATTGAGCAAGGCCAGCACGGTACCGGCAATACCAAAAGTCGGTGCAAGATTCGCCAGGGTGCGGAAGATGCCTATATAGCGCCCTTCATTTAAATTTACCTGGCTAATCTGCCAATTGAGAAGTGAAAGAATATCGTCGCTTGGCTGGCGATCCCTGATCATCTGCAGCCCCTTTTTCAAAAAAGGTTTATCCAGTTTTGATAAATCCCGGTCGATCAGGGTGTATTGGTTTCTAAACCAAAGCTGAGCAAAATGAAGAATGATATTGGCTTCGTTTGCCACGTCAGAGTGCTCGGCTTTATTTCTTGGAAAAGCTTGTCGAAATGCGGCAAGGCAATCGTCAAATGAGTGACTCAAGACAGCCCCGGTAAACGTTCCCAAAACCACAAGCAACAAACCTGGAAGGTTCAAAAACTTTAAAGGTTCAAGGCTTGATAAGGCCAGCACCAGAACAAAGGCAGCCAACAGTAATAAAACAAGAGTGCGGCCCGTTAGCTTCTGCCGGGAAAGAGCTTTAAAAGACATGAGATTATTCCATCAATAAATATTTCTAATGGAATATGCATAAACTGCGCCTAATGGTGATTTTGGAAAAAACAAAACCTGAAGCGATAAGCAAAGCCTAGAAAACTAAACTTAAGCTATTGTTAAATAACAAATTAACTTGAAATACTTTATATAAAGCTAATATTAAAAACTAGCCTTTCAATCTAAGGTATGAAGAAAGGAGCCAAAAGTTCGTCAACACAAACAAATAAAACCGTCATATTTTTGCCTGTTTATG
>NZ_LWFZ01000983.1:0-1660 GCF_001635225.1 Oleiphilus sp. HI0086 | reverse complement strand
GTAAAGATAAATATTATTCTTTCAGGCCGAGATTAAATGCAGTTAAAAAATAACTTGGTGGTGACTTGAAACTTTTCAGAGTGGCCCCCATATAGGCACCAACTTATTTATTACTGGCGATGCTTAAGTGCACGTAGAGCATTTGAAAGTCGCTATGTCAGGGTGTGCAGCATGTGCTGCGTAACGTTAATTAGTTTGATTAACTGCTGTTTTGAGATTGATAAGCGAAATAGCAGAGTTGTGGTCAGTGGAGGCGCAGGTGAGCGTAGAAAACGAAAATAATTCAAATGAAGAGCATATTGTAGAGGCAGCTCAAGAGGCTGTGGAAGCTGCTCAGGAAGAAGTCGAAACTAGTGGCCCTGAGCAGAATGCTGAGGCAGATGGCAAGGATTGGCAGGCTGAGGCTGAGTCTTTGGCGAAGCAAATTGAAGATCTTAAAGATCAGGCAATTCGTGCCAAAGCTGAAGTGCAGAATGTTCGCCGCAGAGCAGAGCAGGATGTAGAGAAAGCGCATAAATTTGCTTTGGAAAAATTTGCCAAAGAATTATTGCCTGTCATCGACGGCTTAGAGAAAGCGGTAGAGGCGGAAGTTGCAGCGGGTAATGAAATGACGACCTTGCGCGAAGGTGTAGAAATGACGCTTTCGATGTTTTTGAGTGGCGTGCAGAAGTTTAATCTGGAGCAGGTTGACCCGGTTGGTCACCCATTTGATCCAACGTTGCACGAGGCGATGTCAATGGTTCCTGCGCCGGATGCAGAGCCAAATACAGTGATTGCAGCAATGCAGAAAGGTTATACCTTGAATGGTCGTTTGGTCAGACCGGCAATGGTTGTTGTATCCAAATAAACGCACAAAAAAAGTACAAAATAATGGTTTAAAGCTTGAAAATGGAAATTTCGGCCAAATATAAGCGTTAACCCAAAAATATAGGCGCTAAGGCTTAAGATGAAAAAAGCCATTAAGCCTTACCAACAGAATTTAGAAATTAGAGAACGGGAGTAAATCAATGGGCAAAATAATCGGAATTGACTTAGGTACAACTAACTCATGTATTTCATTGCTAGATGGCGAAAAGCCAAAAGTTATTGAAAATGCAGAAGGCGATCGTACCACACCTTCAATCATTGCATTCACTGACGATAACGAAATCTTGGTTGGTCAGCCAGCTAAGCGTCAGGCAGTAACGAACCCGACTAATACTTTGTTTGCGATCAAGCGTTTAATTGGTCGTCGTTTTGAAGATGAAGTTGTACAGAAAGACATCTCAATGGTGCCTTACACCATTTCTAAAGCTGACAATGGTGATGCGTGGGTAGAAGTTAAGGGCGATAAGAAAGCGCCACCNCAGATCTCTGCAGAAATCTTGAAGAAGATGAAGAAAACGGCTGAAGACTTTCTAGGCGAGTCAGTAACTGAAGCGGTAATTACAGTTCCTGCTTACTTTAACGATTCTCAGCGTCAGGCAACTAAGGATGCCGGTAAAATTGCTGGTCTAGATGTTAAGCGTATTATCAACGAGCCAACTGCAGCAGCACTAGCGTTCGGTTTAGATAAGAGCAAAGGCGATTCAACAATTGCTGTTTATGACTTGGGTGGTGGTACTTTTGATATTTCTATCATCGAAATTGCTGACGTTGATGGCGAGAAGCAGTTTGAAGT
>NZ_LWFZ01000982.1:0-1372 GCF_001635225.1 Oleiphilus sp. HI0086 | reverse complement strand
GTATCGCTGGCCGTTGCCGTGATTCTGTTTGAGGGTAGCCTTACTCTTAAATTTCAGGAGCTACGTGAACACGGCAAGATGGTTCGCAACCTTCTAATGTCTGGTGTAGTTGTTACTTGGTCTATCGGAACCATTGCCAGCCGTTATCTAGTTGACCTGTCTTGGCCGGTCGCAACCTTATTTGGTGCAATTGTGGTGGTTAGTGGGCCTACGGTGATCATGCCGTTATTACGATCGGTTCGACCCAATGCCCGAATTACCAATATTCTTAAGTGGGAAGGAATCGTAGTCGATCCGATAGGAGCGCTACTGGCTGTTTTGGTATTTGAATTTATTGTATCCAGCGGTATGAGCAAAAGCCTGGCCTTTGAGCATGTCTTGCAGACTTTTGGTTCGACCTTGGTGTTGGGGGTGGTCTTAGGCTGCTCTTCAGGTTATTACTTGGGGAGAGCATTAAGAAGTCATTGGTTACCCCAGTTCTTGCAAAATGCCGGAACACTGACGTTTATGTTGGGTATCTTCGCATTTTCTAACTTTTTGGTTCACGAGTCGGGTCTTTTGACAGTGACCATTATGGGGATCTGGCTGGCGAACATGAAAGGTGTGCCGGTTGAAGATATTCTCGAATTCAAAGAGTCGCTCAGTGTTCTTCTGATCTCGGCACTATTTATATTGCTTGCGGCAAGAATGGATCTGAGTATGGCTACTGCTTTGGGCTGGAATGCTCTGTGGGTAATTCTCATACTAATGCTGGTGGCCAGGCCTCTTTCGGTTTGGTTAGCCGCGGTCAAAACAGACTTGAGCTGGCAGGAGAAAACCTTTTTAGGCTGGGTTGCGCCAAGAGGCATTGTCGCTGCGGCGGTGTCAGCGTTATTTGCTTTTAAACTGGAGCAAGCAGGGCATGCCGATGCGGGTGCCTTAGTTCCGATGGTGTTTTTGGTTATCGTTGTTACTGTCATTATCCAAAGTATTACCTCAAGCCCTTTGGCGGGCTTGTTAAAGGTTAAAGAGCCGGATGATAATGGCTTTCTATTTATTGGTGCGAACGCCGTGGCGAGAAATTTGGCAAAGGCTATGATCGGCAAAGGTGTCACCGTTATTCTGACAGATACCAGTTGGGAAAATGTCAGGGCAGCGCGAATGGACAATCTGCCAGTCTATTATGGTAACCCCGTTTCAGAGCATGCTGAAAATAACCTGGATTTAACCGGGGTTGGTCATATGTTGGCTATCTCGCCCTATAAACAGTTGAATACTTTATCGACCTATCATTATCTGGACTTAATGGGTGTTGGGAGTGTTCTTGGTTTGCCTGAAGGTGATCAGGATGTGCGCGCTAGTCATCAATCGTCTGAAAAATATGTGCGAACAC
>NZ_LWFZ01000981.1:0-932 GCF_001635225.1 Oleiphilus sp. HI0086 | reverse complement strand
ACCTCTTGGATATCAGCATCATATTGATACTGCACCTCTTCGCAAAGACAAGTTCCTTTTATCATGTATCTCTCCGGCATTTTTATCCTAATGAAACAACATAACCTGTAGACCTCTGTAGCTCAAGCATTTCTATAATGAGAAGTATTCACTCTAGCTAACACAAGTACCTTCGGCCTAAATCGCTTATCAATTCCTTTAGCATAAACCGCTACTTTTGTTAGAATAGCTCCCTTATCAGGGACTATAAAAGTTAGTATGAAAAAAGCATACTAGACAAGGGAGTATTTAAGTGCAGACCAAACTACTATTTTTTATCACGCTCTGTGTACTGGTGTTACCAAATGTGAGTGCTGAGGTTTTTCGCTGGACTGACGCCAATGGGCAAGTTCATTTCAGTGATCACGCTCGAGCGCCTTCTGCTGCAAAAGAAGTCGAGATCGACACAAGCAAAATGAATATAACCAGTGAACTCAGCTCACCCGAGCAGCTTCAACGCCAGGCAGAAGATCTGGACGCATTACGCCAGCAAAAACTCGAACAATGGCAGAGTAAACGAAAGGATCAACCTACAAAGGACGATTGGTGTAATTGGGCACGATCTTATTTACAGACGATTGTAGGTCGTGTTGTTTTTCTCGATGACAATAATCAAGCTGTCAAGGTCTCTGAAAAAGAACGGAAGGAACGGGCCCAGAAATTAGCGAAAGATATAGAAAAACGATGCTAAAGCTAAGTTCCGTTGCGCTGACGTTCGCACTGATCTTTACGTCCTCGGTTCATAACGCACACGCCCAGATATACAAATATCAAGGTAGTGATGGTAAGTGGCACTATAGCGATAAAAAACCTGTTTCCAAGCAAACAAAAGTTGAGAGTATAAACTACCACAGCAAAACTAAGAAAACGCTTAAACCTCATCTCGTGCTTTC
>NZ_LWFZ01000980.1:0-2431 GCF_001635225.1 Oleiphilus sp. HI0086 | reverse complement strand
GCAAATTCGTACAGCCCTGGCGCTAGGTGCGGATCGCGGTATTCTGATTGAAACTGACGAAGAAGTTCAGTCTCTACAAGCTGCAAAATTATTTAAGTCTGTTGTTGAAAAAGAAGAGCCACAGCTAGTAATTCTTGGTAAGCAGTCTATCGACTCTGATAACAACCAAACTGGTCAGATGCTTGCTGCATTGACTGGTATGCCTCAAGGTACGTTTGCTTCTGAAGTTGTTGTTGATGGCGACAAAGTAAATGTTACTCGTGAAGTTGATGGTGGTCTGATGACAGTTGGTTTGAACTTGCCAGCAGTTGTAACAACTGACTTGCGTTTGAACGAGCCACGTTATGCTTCTCTTCCAAATATCATGAAAGCGAAGAAAAAGCCGCTTGAAATGACAACTCCAGCTGACCTGGGTGTTGATGTTGCTGCTAGCTTGAAGATTACCAAGGTTGAAGAGCCAGCTACGCGTTCAGCAGGTATTAAAGTTGCCGATGTTGCTGAATTGGTTGACAAACTTAAGACTGAAGCGAAGGTGATCTAACATGAGTATACTAGTAATTGCAGATCATGATAACGGTAGCATCAAGCCAGTTACCCTAAACGTTTTGAGTGCAGCAAAAGCGATCGGTGGTGACATCGACGTGCTAGTTGCAGGCGAAGGTTGTGGTGCGGCGGCTGAAGCAGCTGCTAAAGCTGAAGGTGTTGCTAAAGTATTGGTTGCAGATAATGCAGCCTACGGTCACTCTCTAGCTGAGAACTTATCTCTACTAGTTGCTGATCTTGGTAAAGGTTATTCTCACATCGTTACTTCTGCGGGCACTACGGGTAAGGACTTCCTTCCACGTGTAGCTGCTTTGTTGGATGTGGCGCAAATCTCTGACATCATCAAAGTTGAATCAGCTGATACTTTCGTTCGTCCTATCTATGCAGGTAATGCGATCGCTACTGTTCAGTCTTCTGACGGCATCAAAGTAATCACTGTTCGTGGTACTGCGTTTGATCCTGTTGCTGCTGAAGGTGGTTCTGCTGCTGTTGAAGCTATTGATAACGTTCAGGATGCTGGCATCTCTACCTTCGTTGGTGAAGAAATGGCTAAGTCTGATCGTCCAGAGTTGACTGCTGCTGACATCGTGATTTCTGGTGGCCGTGGTATGCAAAATGGCGACAACTTCAAGATTCTTGAGTCTGTTGCTGACAAGCTAGGCGCTGCTGTAGGTGCATCACGTGCCGCTGTTGATGCTGGCTTCGTACCTAACGATATGCAGGTTGGTCAAACAGGTAAGATTGTTGCACCTAACCTTTACATCGCTGTTGGTATCTCGGGTGCTATCCAGCACTTGGCAGGTATGTCAGGCAGTAAAGTAATCGTTGCAATCAACAAAGACGAAGATGCTCCTATCTTCCAGGTTGCTGATTACGGTTTGGTTGCTGATTTGTTTGAAGCTGTTCCAGAATTGGACGCTGCACTTTAAGCAAAGCTAAGTTCTAAAAACCGATACATGAAAGTGTATCGGTTTTTTTGTGCCTGACTATTAATCAGGCTTTGCTTCGTAAGGTGTCAAGTTCGTAAGTGCCTTTGTAAAGCTCTCTTCTAGCGGACATTCTAATGTCACGTTTTGCCCCGTCACTGGGTGATTGAACGTAAGTTTGGTCGCTGCCAATAATAAACGATGACTATCAAAATTTTCTTTGAATAGACGGTTGTGCTCACCTTTCCCATATTTTACATCACCGATAATTGGGTGGCTGATGTGTTTTAGGTGGCGCCGAATTTGATGCTTTCTGCCGGTTGTGGGCTTCAGTTGGATGTGGCTGTATCGTGAACTGGGGAAGCGCCCATCTGAGAATGGCAGCTCAAAACTGCACATTCGTTCATAATGTGTGACAGCTTCTTTAGGGTCTTTTTTTTGAAGTTGTTTTTGCATGTGTTTGAAAACTGCGATTTCTTTTAGAGGGTGATTGATCTCTCCATTGGTGGGAGTATACCCGCGAACGATTGCTTGATATGTCTTATTGACCAAGCGGTTTTCAAAATCTGAGCTAAGCTGAGAGGCGATCTCGGAATGCAGAGCAAATAGGAGTAGCCCTGATGTCGGTTTATCCAAACGGTGTACCGGATAGACCCACTGATCAATCTGGTTTCGCAATATTTTCATAGCATAGCTAGTTTCATGCTTGTCGATGGGACTTTTGTGTACCAGTAAACCTGCAGGTTTTTGTATAGCAATTAGGAACTTATCTTGGAAGATAATGGATAATTGCTCAGTAGCTTGTGTATCGGGCATTTGCATAACGATTGTTCTATAAAAAGAAATCAGTTTTCTGAAAGGCCATATTCTAGCACTGTACTGGATTCGTTGGGTGAAGTTGGTAGTATCTCCGTTTCTATAACAAATACATTAATACACAAGTAATGGAAGAACGAATGAGT
>NZ_LWFZ01000979.1:0-1317 GCF_001635225.1 Oleiphilus sp. HI0086 | reverse complement strand
CTCCGCACCTGCCAAAACTTTGATATCAGAAGCATGTTTTAGCAACTCACCCTGCAAGCATTGCGCAGCATCTTCATCCACCATAACCGCAATACTTGGGGAGTGCTTCAAACACAGAGCTAGCATTTGCTCGACACTGCGATGCGCCGTCAGAGCAAATACCCGATACCTGTCTGGGTGCCGACTAATCACGTCGAGCGTGTTTAGACCAATAGAGCCGGTCGCCCCCAAGACACATACACTTTGAATAGTCGACACTTAATAACCTGAATTACTGAGAGTTTGCGAAAAGTAGAATAACACTAGGCGACCCAAGAGAGATTGTATAAAGCAAAGACAAACACTGGAATCGCGGCAACCAAGCTATCAATACGATCAAGCACACCGCCATGACCAGGAAGCAGATTACTACTATCTTTAATACCGCGTTGTCGCTTAAACATACTCTCTGTTAAGTCACCAATTATTGAGATTGAACCAGTAATAGTTGAAATGACTGCAAACTGTATAGTCATTGCGAAATTATGTTCTAGCAAATTACTAGCAATCAGAGATAACAATAGACAAGCAGCCAGACCGCCCCAGGCTCCAGCCCACGATTTTCCAGGGGAAACTTTTGGTGCTAATTTCTTCTTACCAAAAGCTCGGCCAGCGAAATAAGCCCCCGTATCCGCGGCCCACACTAACATCAAGATATAAAAAATAAGCCAAAGAACATTTAAGTCAGCTAAGGGCGCATATTCACTTGAGCGTAGAAAAACTAAAGCCTTCCACAAAGGAGCAAGCACAACAAAACCAAGCAGTAACTGAACTATTTTCCCCTTCCACAGGGAAGATGATTCTGGAAAAGTCATGACCAGAACACATGCCAAGGCCCACCATGCAACAGAAAGTGTTAATACCCAGGGAAGAGACATACTGCCGACAAGCAAAAATAGGAAAACCGCCATCACGAGAGCATAAACCACTCGCGCTGCAGAAGCGCTCACGCCTGAAAGGTTAGCCCATTCCCAGGCACCTAAAATAACAATAGCTGCGACAAACCAAGAAAAATACTCTGGAGGCAGTAAAAAAACACCCCCCAAAACAAGTGGAGCAAGAATTAAAGCTGTAATTATTCGTTGTTTTAACACAAAAAGAGTCCCGTGATTATTTACTCGGCCTGATCCAACTGATCATCAGTTTGCCCAAAGCGCCGCTTTCGTCCAGCATAGGCTTTTAAGGCTTCCAGCATCTGTTCCTTCTTGAAATCGGGCCAGTACAAATCGGAAAAATAGAATTCTGCGTAGGCCAATTACCATAACATAAAATTGCTGA
>NZ_LWFZ01000978.1:0-1290 GCF_001635225.1 Oleiphilus sp. HI0086 | reverse complement strand
CTATTAGTATTATTTAGATCATTTTAGGTCAAAACAGGCCAAATTGATTAATACTCATACAACACAGCACTAAATACAGGTCTTCGTTTTGCGTAGCGAAGAGCATACAAACCTAATTTTAATTCTGGAAACGGATATATAGACTATAGAGAAATCGAAAGATTATGCCCTAAAAACAGCTAACAACTGTATATCAAGAACATAGAGCTAGAAATATTGTCTGTCAGGTAAGTCGTATTAGCTAATACCCTGCGACAACTCTCATCCATATTGAAATAGTAAGATAGATGCTAAAACGGATATTGCCAAGGCGTACGTTTGAAATAGTTTAGAAATTTTTAGGGCAGGATAAGGGTGCACCATAGCGCACCCTTTTGGAACATTTTTACTCTGCTGGCGCTGAGTAGGCTACATCAAGTTCTCGTGCAGCTTTAACATCATCCAGACGACGAACAGGTTGCGTATAAGGCGCACCTTTTACTGTTTCTGGTGTGTCTTCCGCTTCCTTCTGAATCGCTGCCATCGCCTTAACAAAGCCTTCTAGCTCGTCAATAGACTCTGTCTCGGTTGGTTCAATCAGCAAACACTCTGGTACCAACAAGGGGAAGTAAGTGGTCGGAGCATGGTAGCCGTAATCGAGTAAACGCTTGGCAAAGTCCATCGCCGTGACACCCAGACCTTTCGCTTGTTTGTTCATCGTCACAATAAACTCATGCGTGGCTCGACGCTCAGGATAGGCCAATTCAAAACCGGCATCAGCCATCAACTTAGCCATGTAGTTTGCACTCAAGGTTGAAAACTCACCAACTCGATGCAAGCCTTCTCGGCCAAGTAGTACTGCGTAAATGTAGGCTCGAAGAATAATCCCGGCATTACCCATGAAGGTACTTAGGCGACCGATGGAATCTACATTATCTGCTTGGGTCACCCAATGATAATTCTTAACGCCGTCTGCTTGCGCCTGACAACCCGCCATTGGCGTAGGCAGGTATGGTAGTAAACGCTCACCTACAGCAACTGGGCCAGAACCTGGTCCACCGCCACCGTGAGGTGTTGCAAAGGTCTTGTGCAAGTTCATATGCAGCACGTCAAAACCCATATCGCCCGGGCGTACTTTACCCAAGATCGCGTTCAGGTTCGCACCATCGTAATAAAGCAAACCGCCCGCGTCATGAACCGTCTTGGCAATCTCTTCGATCTGTCTTTCAAACACGCCGCAGGTCGAAGGGTTAGTCATCATGATCCCGGCTGTTTGTGGGCCAACTGCTTCTTTAAGCGCTTCCAGGTCAA
>NZ_LWFZ01000977.1:0-1283 GCF_001635225.1 Oleiphilus sp. HI0086 | reverse complement strand
TGCCACCCAGTTCAATTAAGATTGGGTTGTTTCCAAGTAAGGAGATAACCGGTGGAACGGTATCGCTACTAGTGTTATCGATTACATTGACTTGGCGGGTAGCATTACCAACATTACCCTCGCTGTCACTGACACTATAGCTAATGGTGTACGTTCCAGGTGTGTCCGTATCAACTGATCCGTTAATAGCAATGCTGCTTGTTAAGTCACCATCAACGTTATCGGTCGCAGTCGCTCCGGCCTCGTTGTAGCTGCCGCCGAGCGATATGTCCATTGGGTTGTCACCTAATAGGCTGATAAGTGGTGCGCTATTATCTTCAACGTTAACAACTCTAGTTACGGTAAGTGCAGCGTTACCAGCACTATCGCTGACGTCATAGGAAAGCGTATAGCTGCCCAAAGTTGTTGGGTCCACGCTACCGCTAGGGATAATGCTAGTGGAAATATTTCCATCGATATTATCACTTGCTGTTGCGCCCGGGTCGCTGAAGATGCTTCCCAATGCAATGCTCATAGGGTTTGAGCCCAGTAGTGAAATAACGGGGATCGTCGTATCTGAAACAAGGACTGTTCGAGTTACTTCTATAGCGGAATTACCTGTGTTATCGCTGACGTTATAACGAGTGATATAGGTTCCAGCAATAGAGGTATTGACAGCGTCACCGGAAATAATAATTGCAGAGCTTAAGTCTCCGTCGACACTATCGCTAGCAGTCGCGCCAAGTTCAGTAAAGCTGCCATTTAACTCAACATGAAGAGGGTTATCTCCGATCAGCGTGATAACAGGTGGTAAGGAGTCTGCAACATTGACAGTACGAGTTACCGGGGTTGCAGGGTTTCCTTGAGAGTCACTGACGTTGTAGGTTAGGGCATAGCTACCTGCGACGCTTGCGTTAACAAAGCCGGTAATAGAGATATTTGAAGAAACGTCTCCGTCGACAGCGTCGAAAGCACTTGCACCAGGGTCGTTGAATATCGTGCCTTGTTGGTGCTCGATGGTGTCACCACCGATTAATGTGATTGTTGGTCCTGAGCTGTCTGATACGTTTACAGTTCGGGAAACAGTGGCTGCAGCATTGCCAGCGGCGTCACTCACGTCATAGTTAAGTGTGTAGCTTCCAGGGGTACTGGTGTCAACGAAACCACTAGGGATTATATTGGATGAAATGTCGCCATCTATATTATCCGAAGCGCTTGCCCCCGCATCTGTATAAATACTGTCAATATCAACACTTACAAAACTATCTCCGATAAGTGTAATGACGGGGTCAGTAAAGTCATTC
>NZ_LWFZ01000976.1:0-1795 GCF_001635225.1 Oleiphilus sp. HI0086 | reverse complement strand
ATGGCAAAACAGAAAAGATGATAGGTAACTGGCTGGCAGCTAATTCGAGTAAACGAGGTGACATTATTCTGGCCTCAAAGATTGCAGGAAATGGCCTACCTTGGATACGCGGGGGTGGTGACATCACGGGTGAGTCGATTATCACCTCAGTAGACGCATCCTTAAAGCGCCTTAAGACCGACTACATCGACCTCTACCAACTCCATTGGCCCAATCGTACCTCGCCTCACTTCGCCAAACATTTCCCTGGTCGAATTTCTTTTACCGATGTAGACCGTCAGGCACACTCCGATCAAATGCTAGAAATTCTTCAGGCTTTAAATGACTGCATCAAAGCCGGGAAAATTAGACATTGCGGTTTATCAGACGACACACCTTGGGGGATCAATGAGTACTTACGTTTAGCTGAAAAGCACTCGCTTCCCAAGATGGTATCAATACAAAATGAGTTTAATCTACTACATACCAAAGACTGGCCTTACCTGATTGAAAACTGTGTTCACCAGGATGTCGCTTACCTTCCCTGGTCTCCGCTTGGTGGCGGCGTATTAAGCGGTAAATATCTAAATGGAGAAAGGCCTGATGGTAGTCGCTGGAGCATTCCACAACGCAATGGTATTTTACGGGACAAGCCAAATGTCGAGACGGCTGTCAGTGCCTATGCCTCGATTGCTAAGCAACTCGATATCACGCCGGCACAATTGGCATTAGCCTGGTGTAATCAGGTCGATGGTGTCACATCAACAATTATTGGCGCCACCAGTTTGCAGCAGCTGGAAGAAGATATCGAAGCCTTTAAAGTTGAGTTATCCAAAGATGACCTGAAGGCTATTTTCAAAGTACTTAGGGAATACCCTTTGCCTTTCTAGCACAAAAAAGCTCTATAAACCCTGAGAAAAGGCGAGCTCTACACTTAGCCCGCCTAATTCAGAATCAGATAATCTTAGCGTCCCGCCGTAGCTCTCGACAATATCATTTACTACAGCTAAACCTATTCCTTGGCCGGGAATCGTAGTGTCCGCGCGCTGGCCTCGTCTGACGAGCTTTGCCTGCTCAGCTTCACTTATCCCCGGGCCATCATCTTCAATGGTGATCCGTAAGGTATTGTCATGGGCCCTTGCATGAACATTAACCTGCGCCTTTCCGTATTTAAAAGCATTATCGATCAAGTTGCCTAAGAGCTCTATCAGGTCACCTTCATCTCCCCTAAAGACTGCGTCGCCGGAGATATCACAAGCCAAAGTCATCGACTTATCATGATAGACCTTGCCCATGGCTGCACAGATTTTATCGCACAAGGGTTTGACTACTACGGCCTTATTAAACGGGGCTGCCACACCCCCAACGGCGCGTGTTAGCTGGTAGGAAAGTATTTTATCGATGCGCTCATTCTGCTCCTCAATATCCTGGAGCCATGAGGTATTGCGCATATCATCAGGTAGGGAGTTTCCCGCCTGATTCAAGGCGCTGCTAATAATGGCAGAAGGGTTTTTAATGCTATGTGCCAGGTCCGCTAAGGTATTCCGATAGCGTTCTCGCTGATGAGCTTCGTGGGAAATAAGACGATTAATACTATCCGTCATCTCCTGAAGCTCTAAGGGATAATTGCCTTTCAGCGAATCCGACTCACCTTTCTGAATCACACTCAAGTCATGACTTAAAGCAGCAATAGGGCGAAGCCCCCACTTCAGTATCATGAACTGAAGTGCAATGAGTGCCAGCGCTACCGCACTCAACCAAAACCAAAGCGAGGCTCTGTACTCCTCCATTGCTTGGCGATAAGCATCTTGCGTTT
>NZ_LWFZ01000975.1:0-1613 GCF_001635225.1 Oleiphilus sp. HI0086 | reverse complement strand
TGGTATTGGTGTTAAAGGTAATAATCTGCTTAACGGCGTGTCGAAGTGCTTTGGAAGGTATTGTTCCAACATGAGCACAGTTCCCGCCAACTACGGGTTTATCTTCGATCACAGCGACCATTTTATGGCCTTTTGCAGCGTTTAACGCTGCCCCTTCACCTGCAGGGCCTGCGCCAATTACTACAACATCATAATGATACTCAGCCATATAACCTTGATCTCCTGAACCTCTAGAAAAAACCGTATGTAATGATACTTAAGCTGTATCTACTTCATTGCATTATAAGAAATATCTTTTCCGGCAGCGTCTTTAGCAGCACTATCAACTTCTTTGTCGCATTTATCCTTGTCACCGCCACAGACGTCGCAAGCAACCTCCATACCAAGCGCACTCATTCCACCACACGAACCGGTAATCGGCTTATTGGCAAAAATAACGCCAACAGCCATAACCAACATTAACAGGGCAAGAACACCGAAAACTATGAAAAATAACTCCATAAGTTCCTCCTACTTAAGATACTGTTTAAACGAATCAGTGTGCATTGTTATGAGGCCTTCATCACCTCGATAGATAAATAACGCACTGATATTGTGCTTTGAGGCAAACTCATACCCCCTCTGCTCACCCATCACCATTAGCGCCGTCGCAAGCCCGTCAGCTAACATGCAATCTTCAGCAATCACACTAACAGATGCAAGCAGATGCTCAACTGGCCTGCCGCTGAGTGGGTCAATCGTGTGAGAATATCGTTTACCATTTTCTTCAAAATAATTTCGGTAATCGCCCGACGTAGCGAGCGCAGCATTACCAAGATGAACCCTAGTATAAACGTTTCTACCCTGTTTATCAGGTGATTCAATACCTAATACCCACAAGGAGTCACGAACACTTCTACCATGAGTCACTACCTCACCACCAATTTCTACCAGAAAGTTTGCGATGCCTTGGTCACGCAACGCGATAGCAACTTTATCTGCTGCAAAACCTTTAGCAATAGCAGAGAGGTCTAATTCTACGTCCTGGAGTTTGTACAGTTGACCGTCAACCAATTTAAAGCGTTGAACACCTACTTTTTCAAGCACAGAAGCGAGATTCTTTTCATCAACAACTATCCCCTTGTGCTTAGAGCCACCGCCAAAGCCCCAGGCATCAATTAGCGGACCAACAGTTGGGTCGAAGCTCCCTTCGCTCAAGTTATTTAACGCAAGCGCCTCATTAAGCACTTCAATAGTTGCGGCCGACAAGGAAACACCCTCACCTATAGCAGCGCGATTAAATCTAGAGACTTCGGAGTCAAGCTTATAGGTAGACATCAAAGAGTCTATCGAAGCAAGCTCAGCCTCAATCGCAGAATGAATCGTATTTAGCTGTGAACTATCAACCTCCGATGGGCTCACAATATTTATATTGTAAGTGGTACCCATCGTCGAACCACTTAAAGAATATTGAAGTCGGTCTGGATGAGGTTGGCCGCACGCCATTAGGCCGAGCATCAAAACCAAAAAAATAGAAAATCTAAACACAATAAATAAAAACCGCTGTAAACGAAAAACGCCAGCCTTGTTCAGGGCTGGCGTAACTAGAAATATAACTAGACGAGATTAACCGC
>NZ_LWFZ01000974.1:0-2005 GCF_001635225.1 Oleiphilus sp. HI0086 | reverse complement strand
ATCTTGTTCGGACATTACTGGGGAAATGGTAAAGCAACGGTTGAAATCAAAGGCAAAATGTCAGGCCAACAACAAACCTACACAACGTCTTTTGACTTCCCAAAACAAAGTGAACTCAACCCTGAGATAGAAAGGTTATGGGCGTTCGCGAGCATTGAAGCATTGCAGAATAAAATTGACTATCTAGGCGAAGATGCAGATGCCAAACAAGCCATCATCGACATTGCCAAACAATATGGTTTAGTCACCGACTACACTTCGATGATTGTTGTGAGAGAAGAGGTATTCAAGCAGCTTAACATTTCAAGAGATAACGCCAAACGCGTAAAGAAAGAATTGCAGGCTAAACAACAACGCGCAAGCCAGCCGGTAAGAGACCATCGTAAAGATGCCCATCAACCAGCTTTCAACAACACCCGCGCTTACCCGAGCTCTGGTGGAGGCTCATCTAGCCCCTGGATGATGTTATTGCTGCTCATCGCGGCGGTGTTATCACGAAAGCTTCAATCAAAGCGTTCATAAAACACCCTAAAAAACGAAACCAATGCTGATCTATGAACTCGGTTTTCATAGATCAGCCCACACCTCAAACTACCCCATCAATACTAAAACTTTCGCAGATCCTTTTTTCTGCGCATCTTCTCAAAAGCCAAAGGCTCCCATCGACGCATACCTGTGACAACACTAGTACCGAATCGCTCTTTAACAGGCAACTTTTCATCCTCTACATGTAAGCGATGAAATTCCTCTGCAAGTTGATCCAACTTTCTCTGAAAGATCAGGTTAGAGGCTTTAGAGAGCATCCCCACCACAAACTGTCGTTTGTCACTGGGCTCATCAAACCTATAGTTAAAGAACTCATTCACTAGAATTTCTTCGAAAAACCGCTGTATAGGGCCGTTCTTTTGCCAACTGAAGTTTCTATCAACTAATAACTTTATGCGATTTCCAGGCAACAACTCGATCAACTTTAGGCGATCTAATTTGGCAAGATGCTGGATTAACGCGGTCTCAGTTAAATCATAGGTAGACAATATATCTTCAAAGCTCCAACGATTTAAGGCACTATTTGCGACAATCAAAAGCGGAAGATCATCAATAATTTCTTTTTCTTGCTCAATCGTCAAACTTCGAATCTGATCAGACTGTCTCACCATCTCCACCAGATCACTAATTTCAATACCTAAAAATTCACAAATTTGATCTAGCCTTTTTAGCGAAAAGCTTTCCTCAGAAAACAAACGTTTCACGCTCGCCTCACTTAAATTGAGGGCATCAGCCACATCTGCATATTTTACATCGTTAATTTTCAAACATTTTTTCAGTGCTTTGACTAAAGCAGCGCTCTGAGACATCTGATCTCCCTATTATGAAACAGCGGTTCATGAGAATGACAGCAATACCGAATACTATGAAATATCGGGCTTATATCCAAACCTAGAATGGTTTTATCGTTACCATCAACAACTAAAATGACTGAATTAGGCCGGCGGACAACTGGATAGACGAAATGATTTATGATTGAAAAAGTCTTATAATTCTTAGATTATTGCACAAACTAGAGGCTTGAACTCAGGTTACAGACAAATATTACCAGGCTAAATGGAGTAGCGAGTAATATGACAGAGCAACAAATACCTGTGCGGGAAAGCCGTCAAAAAAAGCTTAAACAAGCTGTTGACTGCCTTAAGAAAACTATCCCACAAATGAAAGACCTTGAAATCCCAATCACCCCGGAAAACTACTTCGTTTGGTATGAGTATTTTCAAGGAATGAACCTCGAGCTACGCAAGAAAATAGATAGCCTGCTAGAAAGTGGAACGAACTTTACAGACAGCTTAAATAACTCACTCTACGAAACTTATATTGCAAACCAAACGCAGGATAAACTGAGCCATATACAAGGCGATACAGAGACGCTTGTGGACAACCTGCTGCAAGAGCTGGAAAAAATCCTTGAGGGCAACCAGGCTTTTTCAGCCGCACTGGAAGAAAGCCAGAATGA
>NZ_LWFZ01000973.1:0-24077 GCF_001635225.1 Oleiphilus sp. HI0086 | reverse complement strand
GAGCCCCCCAAATTACTGCTGCCTGACGTCAGACTGTTTTATACCAACTGAGCGAAAGCCCTGTCAAGCAGCCTGAGCGCCTAATGTGTATTTATTCTCTCAGAAGCCTCATCTTTCACCTCTGAACCTTCTTTTTCGGACTTTTGCAGCATTTTTTCCTTGTGTTCATCACTTTCGGGAGAATACGCCAAAGCGCGCTCTAAAACTTCGTCAATCCACTTAACCGGTACAATTTCGAGGTCTGCTTTAATATTATCCGGAATTTCCTTCAAGTCTTTTTCATTTTCTTGAGGAATTAGAACTAGTTTTATTCCACCTCTATGTGCCGCTAATAACTTTTCTTTCAAGCCACCAATAGCAAGGACCTGACCACGCAAGGTTATTTCACCTGTCATCGCAACGTCTGCACGAACTGGAATGCCAGTAAATGAGGAAACCATTGCCGTGCACATTGCGATACCCGCACTCGGCCCATCTTTTGGCGTCGCACCTTCAGGAACATGGACATGAATATCATGCTTTTCATGAAAGTTGTCATCGATATAAAAGCCGCCAGCTCGACTTCTTACAACAGTCATAGCAGCTTGTATTGACTCCAGCATTACATCACCCAAAGACCCCGTCCGAACAACCTTACCTTTACCCGGCACAGTACTACATTCAATTGACAACAACTCGCCGCCAACCTGCGTCCATGCCAGACCAGTAACCTGCCCTACCCGGTCCTTTTCATCAGCCATGCCGTAACTAAATTTGCGCACACCTAAGTACTGATCGATATTTTTGCTATCTACGGTAATCTCAATAGCCTCTTTAGACTCTAGAATTTCCTTCACTACCTTGCGACAAACTTTAGCAAGCTCTCGCTCCAGCCCTCGAACACCCGCTTCTTTGGTGTAATAACGAATCACATCTCTTATTGCATCTTCGGCAATAGCGAGCTCACCTTTTTTCAGGCCATTATCTTTGATCTGTTTCGGGATCAGGTATTTTTGCGCGATATTGATCTTTTCATCTTCGGTGTAACCCGGAATACGGATAACCTCCATACGATCAAGCAAGGCCGGAGGGATGTTCATTGAGTTTGAGGTACAGACAAACATAACATCGGACAAATCATAATCTACTTCTAGATAGTGATCATTAAAGGTATGATTTTGTTCTGGATCTAACACCTCAAGCAAAGCCGAAGCCGGGTCACCACGATGATCAGCACCCAATTTATCGATTTCATCAAACAAGAACAGCGGGTTCTTCACTTCGACTTTAGAAAGCTTCTGAATCAGTTTACCTGGCATTGAACCGATATAAGTTCGGCGATGACCACGAATCTCTGCTTCATCACGCACACCACCCAGTGCAACACGGGTATATTTTCGGTTTGTTGCCTTCGCAATAGATTGCCCCAAGGAGGTTTTACCTACACCAGGAGGCCCAACCAAGCACAATACCGGCCCTTTAAGCTTCTTAACCCGGCTCTGTACCGCTAAATATTCGATAATGCGGTCTTTGACCTCTTCTAGGCCATAGTGGTCTGCATCAAGAATTTCTCTTGCCTTAACGATATCGTGTCGAACTTTACTTTTCTTCTTCCAGGGAAGATTTACAAGCCACTCAACATAGCCTCGCACAACTGATGCCTCTGAAGACATCGGTGACATCATCTTCAACTTCTTAAGCTCTGCTTCAGCCTTCTTCTTGGCCTCTGCACTCATGCCAACCGTTTGAATTTTGTTTTCCAGCTCTTCGAACTCGTTACCACCTTCGTTGATCGCTCCCATTTCTTTCTGGATAGCTTTCATTTGCTCATTCAGGTAGTACTCGCGCTGACTCTTTTCCATTTGCTTCTTAACACGACCACGAATGCGCTTCTCGACCTGAATCAGATCAAGCTCGCCTTCGATAACAGCTAACAACATTTCTGCACGCTGCCCGACATTCAACTCTTCCAGAACATCCTGCTTATCGGCTATTTTGAGTTCCAAATGAGCAGCAACGGTATCGATCAACCTAATAGGGTCAGAAATATTCGTTAACGACGAGACGATTTCAGCAGGAATTTTTTTACTCACCTTACTCAGCTTTTCAAACTGAGACATTAAGGTTTGCACAAGCCCCTGAAACTCAGACTGCTCTGGGTGAGACTCTTCCAGCTCACTCGTTTTTGCTGACAAGAACTCTTCTGAAGCAACCCGATCAACACTGACTCGGTACTCACCTTCGATCAGCACTTTAACCGTACCATCGGGCAGCTTTAACATTTGCAATATATTTGCAACCGTACCAACGGAATATAATTCATCGATTGACGGATCGTCTTCGATGGCAGTTTTTTGTGTGAGTAAGAGAAGCTTCTTGTCAGAAGCCATGGCCGCTTCAAGCGCCATAATAGACTTTTCTCTACCAACGAAAAGAGGAATCACCATATGCGGAAAGACAACGACATCCCTCAAGGGCAACATGGGGATATGGCCTTCCGGCGCAGTTATCACGATATCTTTTTCAACGCTTTCTGATTCCGTGCTTTTATCTTGATCAGACATACAATTCCTCAATCACAAATAGATGCTTTGACTCATAAGTGGGGCTATATTTTTTAAATACAAGACAAACCGGGCGAGAATATTAGAACTTTTCCATATCAGCCAGGTAAAAAAAAACCATGCCCACCTTCATGGACATGGTTTTATCGATTTTAGTCGAACTTAGCTGTCAGGCAAGGCTTTTGCCTGTTCACCATTATCGTAGATCTTGATCGGTTCAGACTCACCATTGATGGTATTTTCATCAATAACAACCTTGCTTATGCCCGACTCGGATGGAATGTGATACATAGTATCGAGTAAAACATTCTCCAAAATCGACCTTAAGCCACGAGCACCAGTCTTTCTTTCCATTGCCTTATTGGCAACAGCACGAAGCGCCTCTTCCCTAAAATCAATTTCAACGCCTTCCATTTCAAAAAGCTTTTGATATTGCTTAGAGAGCGAGTTCTTAGGCTCTGTCAAAATTTGCATTAACGCAGCTTCATCAAGCTCGTTTAGCGTTGCAATCACCGGCAAACGACCAACAAACTCAGGAATCAAACCATACTTAACCAAGTCTTCGGTTTCGACTTCTTTTAGCGTCTCACCAACCTTACGCTCTGCATCCTTACTCTTAACCGATGCACCAAAGCCAATTCCACTCTTCTCAGAACGATCAGCAATAACCTTATCCAGGCCTGCAAAGGCACCGCCACAGATAAACAGCATATTAGTTGTATCAACCTGCAAGAATTCTTGCTGAGGATGCTTACGTCCACCCTGAGGAGGAACCGAAGCAACCGTACCTTCGATCAACTTAAGCAAAGCCTGTTGCACACCTTCACCTGACACATCTCGTGTAATTGAAGGGTTATCAGACTTACGAGAAATCTTGTCGATTTCATCAATATAAACAATTCCGCGCTGCGCTTTCTCTACGTCGTAATCGCACTTTTGCAGAAGCTTCTGAATAATGTTCTCGACGTCTTCACCAACGTAACCGGCTTCTGTCAGCGTGGTTGCATCAGCAATCGTAAATGGAACATTCAATAAGCGCGCTAGCGTCTCGGCCAATAGCGTTTTACCACTACCCGTTGGGCCAATCAGCAAGATATTACTCTTGCCCAGCTCAATATCAGACTTAGCATTGTCGAACTTCAGACGCTTATAATGGTTATAAACAGCAACAGAAAGAACTACTTTAGCTCTCTCCTGCCCAATCACATAGTCGTCAAGCGTTTCTTTAATTTCTTGCGGTACAGGTAGTCTATCACTAGCTTCCTCAGAAGCTGTCTCCTGCACCTCTTCACGAATAATATCGTTACAGAGGTCTACACATTCATCACAGATAAAGACAGATGGGCCTGCAATCAGTTTTCTCACTTCATGCTGACTTTTGCCACAAAAGGAGCAGTAAAGTAATTTACCGTTATCTCCGCCCTTACCGTTTTTTTCATCGGTCATCAGATTTCCTACTTACTGTACAAAGCGCCTCTTCGAACGCCTGCGCGCAATGAAGCGGCTCTTACCGCTGCGCGATATTCATTTAATCGCCTGAGAAGTCCTATTCGAGCAGCTTAAGCTCTATCTTCCCAGGCAAGTGCCCCTCACTACTACTCTGCCGACGGACGCTTTTCAATCACTGAGTCAATTAAACCATATTCTACTGCCTCAGCACCATCCATAAAATTGTCACGATCTGTATCTTGAGCAACTTCTTCGATATCACGGCCTGTATGTTCAGCCATAATTTTATTCAGCTTATCACGAATCGTTAGAATTTCTTTAGTATGAATCTCAATATCAGTCGCCTGCCCCTGATAACCACCTAAAGGTTGGTGAATCATCATTCGCGAATGAGGAAGACAATGACGCTTACCTTGAGCACCACCCGTCAACAACAATGCGCCCATACTACACGCCTGACCAATACATAACGTAGAAACATCCGGCTTGATAAACTGCATTGTGTCATAGATAGACATACCCGCAGTAACTGAGCCACCAGGTGAATTGATGTAGAGGTGAATATCTTTGTCAGGATTCTCAGATTCCAAAAACAACAGCTGAGCAACAACAAGGTTAGCCATGTGATCTTCAACCTGACCAACCATAAAAATAACGCGCTCTTTTAGTAGACGCGAATAGATATCGAAAGATCGCTCTCCTCGTGCAGTTTGCTCTATAACCATTGGCACGAGACCACTATTAGTAATAATGCCTGAGCCTTGTCCCATATTGTCTTGGAAATTCATACGTATCTTTCTTCCTCTGCTTGGCCTGCTACAAGTATTGATGTGTCGACCTAGGTATCTTTTTTTGATATCTACGACAAGTCATATTGAATATGCAGTCTTTATTTTTCGTCGCTTTAAATTAAAAACAGCCAGTATTTAACTGGCTGTTTAAAGTGTAGCTGAAAAAAATTAGAGATTCAGATTTTCATCCGAATATTTCTTTTTTTTAAGCTTCTTATTGCTGAGCTGCTGCTGGCTTAACCGCATCTTCGTAGGACATCTTAACTTTTTTGCCCTTCGCTTTTGACTTAACTAACTCAACTACTGCGTCTTCTACAATAACTGCTTCAACCTGCGCGCGGTTTTCCTTTTGGTTATAGAACTCTACAACCTCAGCTGGCGTTTCATAAGTACCGGCAATTTCCTGGATCTTGGCATCAACTGCTTCAGCATCTGGCGTAATTTCGTTTTCCTTAACCACTGCCGCAAACAACAAACCAGTTTTAACACGCTGAGTCGCTTGATCTTTAAATAGCTCAGAAGGCAACTGAGAAACGTCTAACTGCTGACCACCACCAAACTGCTGCAAGGCCTCTTGCTTCATTCGGTTAATTTCTTCTTCAACCATAGACGCTGGAACGTCGATATCGTTTGCTTCAGACATGCCTTCAACAACTTGCTGCTTCAGCTTATTGCTTACTGCATTTTCAAGCTCACGTTCCATATTCTTAATTACTTCTGCTCTGAAGTCTTCTTCAGTTTTGCAGTCTACGCCGTATTTACCGAAGAACTCTTCATCCATTTCAGGAAGCACAGTATCTTCAACAACTTTAACGTCTACCTCAAACTTAACATCTTTACCTGCCAACTCTTCGTTCGCATAGTCTTCAGGGAAAGTCAGCTCTAAAGTCACTGACTCACCAGCTTTTGAACCGATCAGACCGTCTTCAAAGCCAGCAATCATTTGACCGGCACCCAAAGTGATCTTCTGGTCTTTACCTGTGCCGCCCTGGAACGCTTCACCATCCATATAACCAACGTAATCAAGCGTCAACAAGTCTTTCTTCTTAGACTTACGCTTTACTGACTTAAGTGTGCCATGCTGACGACGAAGCGTATCAATCATGTTCTTGATATCTTTTTCTTTAATTTCAGCAACTGGCGTTTCTAACTTAAGCCCAGACAAGTCAGCCAATTCGATTTCTGGATACACTTCAAAAATCGCAATAAACTCTAGATCCTTACCTTCTTCAACTGTCTTAGGCTCAAAACGAGGATAACCAACCGGGTTAACTTTCTCTTGAGTCAACGCTTGAACGTAAGAGTTACGCATTACTTCGCCAATCACTTCTTGACGTACGCCTTGTCCATAACGCTTTTTAACAACCTTAACTGGCACCTTTCCTGGTCTAAAACCGTTGATACGTGCTGTTTTAGCCGTCTTCTGAAGGCGCTCCTCGACTTCTCGCTCGATCTGATCAGCAGGTACACCAATCGTCATTCGGCGCTCTATGGAAGACGTGGATTCAACAGAAACTTGCATGGACATTCCTCAATTATATATAACGTGTTTGCTCGAAGACCTAACACCACTACCAATCTGCGTACGCGCGCTTAAAGCACCTATATACATGATTGAAAGACAGTCTAGTGATCGAATCGATCTAGACAGTGTATCAGCCATTAAAATTATTGGGGGCGAATATTAAGATCACTACCTGAATATATCAAGCACTTTAATCGGCTTAAGAGTGCTTAATCGATGAAAAACATCAAAAACGCAAAATAATTCACAGGAAAGCGTAATAAACTAGAAAAGATTTATATTCAGATTATTCGTTATATATAAATATAACCAAGGAAGAGAACAAACAGCAGATATTTTATTGCGGTAAAATACTGCTTTTTTAGAAACACCAAGATTTGACTTGGTGCGAAAGGAGAGACTCGAACTCTCACGCCGCAAGACACTAGAACCTAAATCTAGCGCGTCTACCAATTCCGCCACTTTCGCATCGTCAATTTTTTCGTATTCTAACCAACTTGCAACCCGTTGTAAATCAACAATTTGCAAAAGTTGGGGTGGACGAAGGGGTTCGAACCCTCGACCGCCGGAATCACAATCCGGAGCTCTACCAACTGAGCTACGCCCACCATTACCTGGCTTCTACCACTTAATAAATGGCGCGCCCGATAGGATTCGAACCTATGGCCTACGGCTTAGAAGGCCGTTGCTCTATCCAGCTGAGCTACGGGCGCTCGAATCCTTTTCTCTAAAAACCCTATTACACAAACAACATGAAACAAGATCTTTAAAATGGTCGGGGTAGAGAGATTCGAACTCCCGACATCCTGCTCCCAAAGCAGGCGCGCTACCAGACTGCGCTATACCCCGATCATACTTAAATCAGCTAACAACTCCTATTCACAAGCACTGCTGCCTGGAAAATTCCTCGTTGCCTCTCAAAGATGGCGCGAATAATACAGCCGGTTTTTTCGATCGTCAACAAATTTTAAAGCGAATTTTAGAAATTCTTTTAAAAAAGCAATTTATAAGCTTTTTATTCATAAAGGGTCATGAGAAAATGCCGCCATTCAAAATTCAGGGTTAGAGAGATCAAACATGACCGCAGCACTAATTGATGGAAAGAAAATCTCGCAAGAGGTAAAGGCTAAAGTGGCCGAAGGCGTAAAAGAAAGAGTCGCCCAAGGTAAGCGCCCTCCCGGGCTTGTGGTTATATTGGTAGGTGCTGACCCAGCATCTGAAGTGTACGTTCGAAACAAAACTAACTCTTGCGAACAAGTCGGCTTCAAATCCGAAACGCTGACACTTCCTACTGAAACAAGTCAGGAAGAGCTAGAAAGCCTTATTGACAAATATAATGCCGACGAAACAATCGACGGCATACTGGTTCAGCTCCCTCTGCCTGAACACCTAGACAGCGATCCTTTACTAGAACGTATACGCCCAGATAAAGATGTAGATGGCTTCCACCCTTTTAATATTGGCCGCCTTGCACAAAGAATGCCCCTACTCCGCTCCTGCACCCCAAAAGGCATAATGACTTTATTGGAAACAACAGGACAAACAATCAGAGGCAAAGATGCCGTTATCGTCGGCGCTTCTAATATCGTTGGTCGACCGATGGGCCTTGAGCTATTACTAGCTGGCTGCACTGTCACGACCACTCACCGCTTCACCAAAAACCTGCCCGAGAAGATATCTCAGGCCGACATCGTAGTCGTTGCCGCCGGCAAACCTGGCTTAGTAAAAGGTGAATGGATTAAGCCTGGCGCAATTGTTATCGACGTGGGTATTAACCGTTTGGACGATGGCCGCTTGGTGGGTGATATTGAATTTGATGTCGCGCAAGAGCGCGCTGGCTGGATTACACCTGTTCCTGGCGGTGTAGGCCCCATGACAGTTGCAACGCTGATGGAAAATACGCTTTATGCAGCGAATGAGCTGCATAGCTAAGTTGAAGCAAGCCTGTAGGAAGAGGTCTCCGTACCTCCCTGGCGGACTGGCACAAAGTTTCTATGAAGCACCGCATTAGCGAGAGGTAGAACCCTCTGCCTACAAAAGAATATATACCAAACTCCACGTAGGCGGGGCCTCCGGCCGCGCGAACGAAACCGCTAGGCTATCTGATACACCGTGGAAAGACTTGCGCCCCGAGACGGGCCGCCTACAACTACAAACGCGCTATCTCGACAGTCACTTGTAGGCAGATGTCTCCGTGCCTCGCTGGCGGACTGGCACAAAGTTTCTATGAAGCACCGCATTAGCGAGGGGTAGAACCCTCTGCCTACGATTGAGTTTATTAGTGATTAAGAGCGGCGCCAGCTGGTACCATCTTTACTATCATCTAAGGTAATGCCCTGCTCTAACAACAGATCACGAATTCGGTCAGACTCCGCCCACTCTTTATTCGCACGTGCTTCTGTTCTTGCCACAACTAAAGTATCTATCTCATCATTTGATAAACCATCAGCCGAAGCTGCGCCTTTAAAGTAATCTTCAGGGTCTAATTGAAGAATACCCAAAGCTTCACCTAAAGAACGAAGCGTACTAGCCAAGGCCGCAACATTGTCACCTTCATCAGTACGTGCAACATTTAGCTCTCGAACCAAGTCAAACATCACGGCCAATGCTTCAGGCGTATTAAAGTCATCATCCATCGCTGTTTTAAAGCGCTCAAGATAAGACTCAACGCGCGCTTCAGAACTTAGCTCTGCCTCGCTCAAACCACGTAAAGACTGATATAAACGATCCAAGGTTGCTTGCGCTTCAACCAGGTTATCTTCGGAATAATCAACCTGACTACGATAGTGGCTAGACACTAGGAAGTAACGAATCACTTCAGCCGGATACTTTTCCAAGACTTCGCGAATGGTGAAGAAGTTACCCAAAGATTTAGACATCTTTTCTTTGTTTACACGAACAGCGCCTGCATGCATCCAGTAGTTCACATACTTCTGACCGGTTGCACCTTCAGACTGGGCAATTTCATTTTCATGATGTGGGAATTTTAAGTCTGGCCCGCCCCCATGAATATCAAAGGTATCACCCAAACAGCAAGTCGACATGGCTGAGCATTCAATATGCCAGCCAGGGCGACCATTCCCCCACGGGGATTCCCAGCTAGCCTCGCCTTCTTTTGCCGCTTTCCACAAAACAAAATCCAGTGGATTACGCTTATGCTTTTCAACATCGATACGCGCACCCGCCAACAGCTCTTCGGTATTACGCTTGCTTAGCTTACCGTAGGTTTCAAACTTATCGATCGCATAATAGACATCGCCATTGTCGGCAGCATAAGCATGCTCGTTGTCGATCAGACGTTGAATCATATCGATAATTTCCTGGATATGCGCCGTCGCTCTCGGCTCCTGGTCTGGAGACTTCACCGACAACGCCGCTTCATCCTCATGCATCGCATCGATAAAGCGCTGCGTTAAAGCATCGTAGGCCTCTCCATTCTCCGCCGCTCGGGCGAAGATCTTGTCATCTACATCGGTGATATTTCGGATATACGTAACGTCGTAGCCAGAGTGGCGCAAGTAACGCGTAATCACGTCAAAGCTGACCAGCACGCGAGCATGACCGATATGGCAATAGTCATACACCGTCATCCCACAGACATACATTTTGACTTTGTTTTCTTCAAGCGGCTTAAATACTTCTTTCTCTGCAGATAGCGTATTATAAATTTTCAATGACATATTCTTTACTCCATCTACTCTTACTTATTTGCTTGCCCAATTATCTTTTAAACCAATTGTGCGATTGAATACGACCTTACCTTCACTAGGCTTATGGTCATATCGATCGGCAACAAAGTAGCCTTCTCGCTCAAATTGGAAATTCGCCTCAGGCTCCGCTTTTGCTGCATCAGGCTCAAGGTAAGCCTTAATCACACTAAAGCTTTCAGGGTTAACATGCGTCATAAAATCTTCTTCACCCGCATCTGGGTTAGCATGATTGAAAAGACGGTCATATAAACGCACTTCCGCCTCGACACTCTGCTCAGCAGATACCCAGTGAATAACACCGCGAGGCTTAATTCCTTCGATATTATTGCCTACCGAGTCAGCAACCAAGCTAGCTTTCACTTCAACAATTTCACCCTGCTCATTCTTAACACTTTCTTCGGCCTTGATAATGTAGGCACCACGCAAGCGAACATAATCCCCTAAGACTAAGCGCTTGAACTTCTTACGCGACAAGGTTTGATCTTCAGTGTAATCACTCTTCTCGATGTAGAGTGTTTCAGTAAATGGCAGACTGCGACTCCCTAACTCCGGCTTACTAGGGTGACAGGCAGCATTCAGCAATTCGTCAGCACCCTGGGCGTTATTATCAGCCATGTTAGATATCGTCACCTTAATAGGGTTCATCACACACATGGCGCGCGCAGCATTGTCGTTTAAATCATCACGAATCGCTCGCTCAAGAATCGCCACGTCAATATCACTATTGTTCTTGCTTGAAACAGGGATCATATCGCAGAAGCTTTTTAGCGCAGTGGGCGTAAAGCCACGACGACGCATACCTGATACCGTTGGCATACGCGGGTCATCCCAACCTGAAACGACACTGTCATCCACCAACTTCTTAAGCTTACGTTTACTGGTAACGGTATAGTTCAAGTTCAAACGACCAAATTCGTACTGGCGAGGCTTACTCGGAACAGGTAGGTTTTCCGTAAACCACTCATATAAAGGCCGGTGAGCCTGAAACTCCAAGGTACAAATTGAGTGCGTCACACCTTCAATGGCATCTTCCTGCCCATGAGCAAAATCATAACTCGGATAAATACACCACTTATCACCCGTTTGATGATGAGAAGCCTTACGGATACGATAAAGAATCGGGTCACGCAAATTCATATTTGGTGAGGCCATATCGATCTTGGCGCGTAAAACACAAGCGCCTTCATCGTACTCACCGGCACGCATCTTCTCGAACTCAGCTAAATTCTCTTCAACTGTACGCTCTCGATAAGGACTTTCTTTACCAGGAGACGTCGCCCAACCACGATACTCTTTGGCTTCGGCAGGGGAAAGGTGACAAACATAAGCCAATTTTTGATTGATGAGATGCAAAGCCCAGTCATAAAACTTGTCGAAGTAGTTAGAAGCATAACGCACCTCACCCGACCAGTCGTAGCCTAACCACTTAACATCTTCCTGAATCGCATCAATATAGGCCTGCTCTTCTTTTTCAGGGTTGGTGTCATCAAAACGAAGGTTACACTCACCGCCATACTCTTTCGCTAAACCAAAGTTCAACCAAATAGAACGAGCGTGACCAATGTGTAAAAAGCCATTCGGCTCAGGAGGAAAACGCGTAACAACCTTGCCGCCATGCTTGTTATCGGCAATGTCCTGCTCGATAGCCTGCTGTAAAAAGTGCTTAACTTCGGTGTCTTTTTCAGGAGTGTTTTGTTCTGACATGCTGGGTGATAATCCGACGAAAAATAAAACCCGACATTATATAGAAATCGATACTAATAGAAAGTAATCAACGGGGTCAGACTCGATTGAAATTCAATCGAGTCTGACCCCGTTGATTCCAGAGTGGCGTTTTAGCTATTTCACTGTCGCGCCCTTTGGGCAATGCTTATCAATCTTGTTCATAAACCTAAATAAGGTCGGAATGTTATTGGCTACAATCGGAACCCCTGTCGTCAACAAAGACACCGACACATCACGCACCGGGTCGGCCCAGCATAGTTTATTGATCAAACCAATATGTCCAAATGATTGAGCGCTGTGTTTACCCCACATACCGAAGGGCTCACCGCCCAACATTAAGCCAGCACTGTAGCGCATAGGCAGCATAAGTGTTTGATCAAATTGGATACTGGAATATTCCTGAGTAAAGCGCTTAACCGTCATTGGGTGGCATACGCGGTTGCCTTCCCATACACCGTTATTCAACAGCATTTGGAAGAAGCGGCCTATCTCTTCTGCGGTTCCCATAATATTGCCAGCAGGAATAACCGCCTTTTTAAAACGTGGGTCATTAGTTACACTTTCAACCATATCAAGCGATCCACCCAATGCCCGCTCAATTAAAGCCGAAATAGGATAGAAAGGCCTAACGCCTGTCGCGTGATTATCGGCCACCCGATCAGCATAGCGCTCTTCCACACCATAGCGGAAATACTTCATGCCCATCGGTTTTCTGACACGCTCATCCAAGAAGTCTTGAATACTTTTTCCGGTAACCTGCCTAACCACACGTTCAAGAATATAGCCACCCGTCAAGGCGTGGTATGCCAACCGGTTGCCTTTTGAAGACTGAGGCTTGGTCTCACACAAGATGCGCCAGATTTCATCGTTATCCCACAAGACTTCAGGGGGAACACCTTTCGGTAATCCAGGAACACCCGCTCTGTGGGACAAGACCTCGTGAATCGTGACATTCTTTTTGCCATTCTTACCAAACTCCGGTGCATAGAAGCTAATAGGATCATGCAGATGAACGAGTTTATCTTCAGAAAGCAGGTGCATCAAAAAAGCCGTAACTGCCTTAGAAGCGGAAAACAAACAGACAGGAGTATTAGGACGCATAAGAACACGAGCATCACCTTCTTGTGCGTCAGGACCATTACCAACCGCATGACCAATCGCACGATCAAGTATTACTTTTCCTCGTCGGCGCATACTAATTGAAACGCCTGGGTACAACGCAGTGCTATAAATATCCTCCACCGATTTCCAAATCGCCTCAACGCCTTCTCTGGTCATACCAACTGATTCTGGGTCAGCCTCGTTAACACAATCGGAGGTAATCACAGAAGAAAGCGACGAGGGCATATCAATGGTATGACTCACCTTTTGTCGAATCTGCTTATGTACCCCTTTATAGAGAGAGGCTTTTTTAAAGATATTCCCTGCATCGGTACTCATATTCATTCCACTACTCATTGTGCACCCTATTCTTTTATATTCTGCCTAAACGATAAAGCGATTAATAAATTAGAGCAATAACTCAGATCAATTTTGTCATTAATAATTGAGTATTTTTTCAGTTTTTTAACTATCACCGAAGCCATAGCGATTCAAAGCCAATTTATATACAATGCGCCTGAACAAGTTCTTCTACATTATCAACAGGAAAGCCAAGACTCATGATCTTATTAAAAACCAACCACGGTGATATCACACTTAAGTTAGATTTCGAAAAAGCGCCAGTGACTGCTAAAAACTTCGAGCAGTATGTTAAAGAAGGTTTTTACAACGGTGTTATCTTCCACCGAGTGATCAGTAACTTCATGATTCAAGGTGGTGGTTTTGAGCCAGGCATGAACCAGAAAACTACCCGTGAAACTATCAAGAACGAAGCAAACAATGGTCTAAGCAACAAGAACTACACCGTTGCCATGGCTCGTACTATGGACCCTCACTCAGCGTCTGCACAGTTCTTTATCAATGTTAAAGACAACACGTTCCTAGACTATACGGCTGAAACAATGGAAGGCTGGGGTTATGCAGTATTTGGTGAAGTCGTTGAAGGTCAAGACGTTGTCGATAAGATCAAAGGCGTTAAGACCACGACTAAAGCTGGCCACCAAGACGTGCCAGTTGAAGACGTGATCATTGAAGAAGCTAGCGTTCTTGAAGGTGAAGCAGCTGAAGATGGTGAATAAGACCTCGTCATGAGCACTTATTTTATTTCAGATCTGCATCTGGAAGAGTCACGCCCTGATATTATCAGGGCTTTCTTTTTATTCCTCGACTCTATTCAAAACGATGCTGACAAGCTCTATATTCTTGGTGATTTCTTCGAAAGTTGGATTGGTGACGATGAAAACACCGAACTTCAGCTTGAAGTAAAACAGCGCCTCAAAGCCCTCAGTGAGCAAGGTTGCCAACTTTTCTTTATGCACGGTAATCGTGACTTTTTAGTAGGCGATGTTTTCGCACAAGAAACTGGCGCCACCCTACTTGATGATCCATGTGTTATCGACGTAGCAGGCGAACCAACACTGCTTATGCATGGCGATAGCCTCTGTACTGCTGATACCGGCTACATGAAATTCAGAGCAACCATTCGTAACCCCGCTTTCTTGGCTCCCTTCTTAAAGCGCCCGATTGAAGAGCGAAAAATCACAGCTCAGCAACTTCGAGCAATGAGCCAAGCGAATAACCAGGATAAAAGCACAGAGATCATGGACGTAACGCCTGAAGAGGTGATTCGTGAACTTGAAGCACATAAGGTTCAACACATGATACACGGGCATACTCATCGCCCAATGATTCACGAAGTCGAAGCAAACGGCTTACCAGCTGTACGAATCGTATTAGGTGACTGGGACAAGCATGTTTGGTATCTGAAAGTCGATCAAGATGGCGAACATCACTTTAAAAACTATCTTCTCGAAGAACAAAACCCGAATATATAAACAATGAGCAAACACCCTCACTTTGACTCCATTATTATTGGCGGGGGTGCCTCAGGTTTAATGTGCGCACTAACAGCCGGTCAACTTGGCAAGCGCGTTTTGGTTCTCGACAGCAGCAATAAAGTCGGCAAGAAAATATTGATGTCTGGCGGCGGCCGCTGCAACTTTACCAACTACTATGTAGAGCCCAGCAACTATCTTTGCAGCAACCCTCACTTTGTAAAATCTGCCCTTGCGCGCTACACCCAATGGGACTTCATCGGCCTGGTCGATAAACATGGCATCTCTTATCATGAACGCTCTCATGGCGAGCTGTTCTGCGATAATTCAGCAAAAGATATTCTGAAGATGCTACTCGATGAGTGCAGCGACGCCGGTGTCGAGATCAAAACCAAATGCCAGGTGGAGTTTATCGAAACCCTAGACGAAAGTGATGAGCAGCGCTATATACTTCGCTCTAACGCCGGTGTTTTCACGTGCCGTTCCTTGGTGATCGCAACCGGTGGCCTATCCATTCCTACACTAGGTTCAAGCGGCTTTGGCTACGATATTGCCGAACAATTTAACCTGCCTCTCAAAGAACGTTCAGCGGGATTAGTCCCTTTCATTTTCACCGATCAAACCAAAGCGCTTACTG
This sequence comes from Oleiphilus sp. HI0086, assembly GCF_001635225.1. NCBI lineage: Bacteria > Pseudomonadati > Pseudomonadota > Gammaproteobacteria > Oceanospirillales > Oleiphilaceae > Oleiphilus > Oleiphilus sp. HI0086. The sequence continues at coordinate 8,761 of NZ_LWFZ01000973.1, read as the reverse complement.
AACGCTTATCAGGGTTAGCGGTTGACGTGACAATGGAAACCAACGGCACCACATTTCGAGAGAACATGCTGTTCACTCATCGCGGCATTAGCGGCCCTGTTGCCCTACAATGCTCCAACTATTGGAAGCAAGGCGACCTTATTCATATCAACCTGTTACCTGATCTAGATGTTGAAGCCACACTACTTGAATTCAAGTCATCGAAGCCAAAATCTCTTCTCAGGAATATATTGTCTGAACATTTCTCCAAAGCCTTTTGTTTAGAACTACAAGCTCTATTTTGGAAAGCTGAAGCAGAAAAACCGATGGGCGAATTTACCGACAGCACCATTAGATCGATTGCCACTCACCTAAACAACTGGACACTAAAACCCGCCGGAACAGAAGGCTACCGGACCGCTGAAGTCACCTTGGGCGGTGTCGACACCGATGTTATTGCTTCCAAAACAATGGAGTGTAAAACCCAGCCAGGCTTATATTTTATCGGTGAAGTGCTTGATGTCACTGGCTGGCTAGGCGGATTTAATTTTCAGTGGGCCTGGGCTTCTGGTGTTGCTGCGGGTGAGAGTGTTTAGCTTGTACCGAGTGAATTAAAACGAAGACATGCTGAATAAAACGAAGACAAAAGTTGGCGGACTTTCAGCCGAAAAATCACATATCCAATTGTTTTATATATAAATAGCTAATATTTAGCTTTGTCTTCGTTTTTTAGTTAAACGTTTGCAATTCCCTTTCTCGATAAGATTTCATCGACCATTCCTGAATATTCGCATGCAGTTTCAGTCATTGATAATAGCTGTTTGCGCAACAATTCCTTTAGCATCTCATTTTCTTCCTGCATATAACGCTCGTACAAATTGCTTACTTCTTCAATCTTCTCCATTTTATTCAAAATTAAAGGCAAACGATTTCTTGAGTTTAACTCCAAAATGCGAATCGATATTTCTGCACAACTGCTTCCAGATAACCAACAAACAATAGGCCCATGCTGCTACTCCGGCAGGAGTTCGATGACGCGGTTCATTCTAGATTCCAACGAACCGCCTAAGATTTCAAATGCAACGTTGCACTTCGTTAGCTCTTCTAAATACCAGCTGTGCTGCCAGAACCTGAAGTCTTCATCTTTTCTGGTGCCGTCTTGGACCAATGGAAAGTCTGGCTCACATAAAAATACATGATGGTATGGGCGTTCAGCGAAAGCGCTTATTATATTACAGCGCTGCTTAAAAAGTGCATGTGAATAGCAAAGCGTTGTAACAGGAGAAGTATCACAAAAGATATACCGTCTCGCCTGTCTCTGAGCGAGATCCTCTTTATGAGTCTGTGTAATGCAAATATCTATCAGATCTTCTGGCGTAAGGTCGCCATTTTTTTCTTCCCATAAATCTCTGCCGTATTCTTCAACCAGCGGCTCATTAAATTGTTCAGAGAGAAGCCGAGATAGCTTTGATTTACCTGTTGATTCAGCCCCTAGGAAAACAATCTTTTGGACGCTAAAGTCAGCTTGGACAGATTGATCGATTAGCCCATTGTCTTGGTTCCGAGTAGAACGCATAAGTGAGCCACTTACCGGATAAGTTTCCCTGTTGAGGTCGACACAAACATGCTCGACAGGAGAACCAAAACCAGTCGCTGGATCACTCAGAAATTGAGCGAAGCCATCCCCATATTCTTCACTCGTAAAGACTGCATCAACTTCCAAACCAAACTTGTATGAAAGAAGTCGATAGGTGAAATGCCGATGCATATGGTCAGCTTCACTATTGCTGGGCATTGGAAGATTCCAAGCGCTATGAGCTCGCCAAGACTCGACCGTGGCAGCATCAACACACAGAACGCTAGCGGATGGAAAAACTGATTTTATCCAATGCTCTCTTATCTTGGCAGAGCAGGATGGAAACTCAGGCCTTGAGTAGCTGATGACGACAACATCTTCACACTGATTAAATGCGTTTTGTATTAGATACTCGTGCCCTTTATGAAGAGGTGAAAATTTTCCAACGACTAATCCGCGCTTAAAGGGCTTTGTTGCCAAGTCTTTTCTCCCTTATTTTCACTCCTGTATATTTTTATCCACGAATACAGCCCATACCACGCATTGCACCAGAACAAGCCGTACACAAACGCCGTCAGATAAAGCTCTCGGGAGAAGTAAAGCGGGACAGCGACGGTATCTACGATCAACCAGCAAACCCATGTCTCTAGCCTTCTCTTCATCAAAAGAAACTGCGCAAGAACGCTAAACATGAGAACAATTGAATCGATAAATGGCGCGTACGCATCCGTCATCTCATGCAAAAGCCATCCATAGGCTAAGGTTGCTAAGACTGCAGCTGCTATGAATGAAACGAAATTTGTCATTTTGGTTCGCTGAATCGGGTGTAATTGTTTTTTAGCCCCCCAATACATCCAGCCATAGATGCTCGTGAGTATGAAGAACACCATCAGCGTGACGTCTGCATAGAGATTGACCTGATAGAACAGAACGGCAAACAAGCCGCAGCCTATGATACCAGTCCACCACGTGTTTACATTGTTTCTCGCTGCCAATATGACGCTGATAACAAATACTGCGTTTGCAGACCATTCCAAATAGCTAATCAAAATATGTTCCTTAAATCACTTGAATATTGAATTATTTTTTTATCGCTGCTTACTTTCTCAAACAGATTGATCTGAACCTGTTGGCCAAGCTTAGTTTCCAATAACTGTTTAATTGAATCCGAATACGTCTCATTCGGCAAAGTTATAGTCAGTGTACCTTCTGCATATTGATGCAAAGAAAACTGAGATAATGGAAATTTCTGTAGCATATGCGTGACATCAACATTGTTAAGCCATACACCATCTTTAGTCTTATACTGAACCGGCGGCCGCCCTTCTAGATCTCTGATGTACCAATGCCCGTCTTCAAGCTCGAGTCTTCCAAAATCACCGGTGCGATAACGTATCAACGGCAGATAATCGTTAAACCCACCGGTCAAAACAATCTCCCCTCTTTCTCCGCAATCAACCGGATTGCCATTGGCATCAAGGATCTCGACTAGAAGTTTTGACTGAAGAAGTCGAAAGCCTTCTTTGCCGGGCACACTGCAACCTACTGGCCCAACCTCATTCAGAGAATATAAATCTAAGATCGGACACTTATACCGAGATTCAAAATCATCCCGAACTGCTTTCAACAAAGTCATTGACGTACTGAGTATTGCCTTCGGCCGATGCCTAAACGGGATCATTGAAAGTTCTGACAAAGATATTGGGTCGCCAGAGATAAGGTCTGGTTTGTTGAGGTCGATGTAAAGCTCCCGATCATCAGGACTACCCCAATCGTTTGGATGAAAATTTAACTTCAACAACGCTTTATTGTTCAGATAGGGAGACACAGACGCATAAGTGAAACAACTCTCTTGAAACCCTGCCAAGATAACAGCGAGATCACTTCGGAACTCTCCCGTATCCACGTAATTCCACAATAGAGCTTTCTTATGATAAGCGCTGTATCTTGCTGCGACGATGGGATGAGATGGTATCGTTAACGCGTGCCCAGTTGTACCGGATGTTTCATAAGCAATTATCCGATCAAGAGGCAAATGATCAGGCACAAAATCAGTGATACTTACACTCAAATCTGAACGATCAATTGTTGGATAGTCTTCGAATCTTTGGACGCTTTTATCGTAATGTTTATAGAAAGGAACACTCTCAAGGCATTTTCCTAGAAAAGGATCGATCCATTTATTTTCGCCGGCGCAGGCTGAAGCATTAAGATTGGTTTCTTCACGGGTAAAATGACCTAATTCGTCTAGCTCATGTTGAGCCAGATGATGACCTGATTGATTCCTGAATATTGGCGCATGAGGCTGATCAACCAAGTGCTTAAGACGAGCACTTCCAGACTCGTCTAAATTTGGCATACGCTCATAATCATTCCAGGGCGCTGCTTGCATGATTATTCCCGTGTCATCTTGTCAGCCGCTTCTTTGGCTTTTTGTTTAGCTAAAGCAACTCGAAGATCGTGAGCTCTTTGCTCTGCTACTTTCGCGGCTTTGAGAACCTTCATTCTTTCCAGCGAGCTAACCGCTTGTAATCTATCTTCAGCTTGGTTGTTTGTCTCTCCTTTTGGTCGCAGGTTTATGGAAGACAGTACAACTCGAATAAACTCTTCTCTTCTATCAACATCATTGATGTATACCTTGTTGGTTCCAGCTTGGGCCAGTTCTTTAGCTGTGTTTTCAAAGGCATCCAACAGAAGAGCCAGTTCAAACCTAAAGCCCTTAAAGCTGTTATCCATTAAAAAATACGCGATCAACATCGTTGCGCGATACCAATCACATTGCTCATAAGGCCGTTTAAAACGAGTGAGTTCTGATGCTCGCACTGAGGTGCTTAAATCATATAGAGCATCATGAACTAGAGCATAAAAGTAAGGTGGTAATTGAGGGTTTAACAATTCTTTAGGGAACTCGGTTAGCCGATGGTGCAATACGTTGATATCGGGGCCTTCGGCACTACCATTGCTACGAGTTATGAGTTGAGTCATTATTCTGCTCCCTCATAGTGTTTTCTGCTAAATGCCCGAGCAAAATCAGTCATCGCTTCCCAAGACGTCACCGGGAATATATCCCAACCTTGTTGAGCCTCGGCTTGCTTTAAAGCGGCATCATGGTCCGCCATCCATTTATTGTTAGGTGGCAAGGGATAATCCCAGTGTAAATTTAACACCATCGTACCGCCGCCCTTTGCATTCTCTAATGCCTGCTTAGATATACCCCAGCCTGAGTTACCTTTTTCATCCGTGTCAAAAAGTGTTGTGACGCCATCATCCGACAAAATCACAATATGGGAGTTTCTAGTCCTTGGTTTCTCTATGTGGGTCTTTCTTAGAATATGTATCGGGAATGCTGTTGCGCCGCCCAAGTAGTCAGTCAAAACATTGAGAATTAACTCTTCGTTCCTTACAAAGCCATTGGTGGTTTTGAACTGCCTTGCGCCACTCCATAAAGTGACTTGAACTGCAGCGCCGGCTCTCAGTGCTGACAAGCATAGAATAGCGCCAGCAATCGTCGTGTATGACGTATTTTGTTGTGGGTTTGGCATTGAGCCAGAGCAATCTACATATAAATCTAAATCGCAAGGTTCTACCTCTGGCTCTGCACCCTCGTCAAATCCCCATTCTCGCTTAACGGTGGTAACACCCGGTATCACCTTGTGACTCATGGACATTGAGCTAAACCAGTCCACATCTTCAATTGGCTCCCCCGGTTCCCAAAGAGTTGTTCCTTCCGGAATAAGTTCGGTTTTCACGAGCTGCCTCTTTGATGGAAACGAAACCAGATGTGGTATTGAGCGCTCACGGTAATAACGCACTGCGATTTGATGATCTGATAGGTCGATACCTGCGGATTTTAAAATTTCCCCATACTCGAATGGTTCACGATACTGGCCATTGCCATCTGATTGTGAGCTTTCACCTAGGTTAGATTCCCTTGCTCCTGCCTCATTTGCGCTCGCATCGCCGATCAAATCTGGATCCATTGATGGGTGAATATTATCCATTTCACCCTGATCCTTATTGATCAAGCCGGAAGGAAACTGCCCGGCTCCAGCATGTTTTGTATCCATTAACTTGGCTATCTGATCTGCCGTATTTTTTTCTTCAGCCAAGTAAGGCAATAAGAGGGACGCAAATCTAGACGCCCCCTTAAGCCAATCCTCTGCATAGACCTTTATAATTCTCGCACCCAACCATGCATCTCCCTCCATGGCATCAGAATCCGACTGCCCTCCTAGAGAGCCCGATTTAAGCTGCCATAGATGCTCATAGATACGCATGTAAAGATGCCATACTCGGCTATTCGATCCCCCTTGATCTATTCGCTTGTAGACCTCGTCCATTCTGAGGCCAAACTGACGCTGGAGATGGTTGTTAATTAGTAGGTCTGAATACAGGTTGGCGACCATACCTGCCTGGTTCTCTAACGTAGGAAGGCAGACATGGATTCTCGCTATCATACGGGCATGATCTGTGAGTGTTGCTGGCGAAAGAATATGGTGACCAATCTCGTGAGCAAGCACTTCAACTGCATAGTCTTGAAGCTTGTATTTGGTGATCGCTTCTAAATCAACTACGACAGCCTGATCATTCAAACGGATCATGGCAAAGCTACCAGATAAGCCCTGTTTTGAAGCTTCTAGATGCGTCTCACATAAAAGTGGGTTTCTTAATTGTGTATAGCGACTCCACAAAGCAAGCGCTTCACTCCAGGATGACTGCCAACGCTCTAAAAGCGACTCGTCGGTTATCATGATGAGCGACCTTTACTTGTATTCAAGACCGCAGATCCCGAACACTCAGTAATGATGACTGAGAAAGTCTCCGGCGAGGTAAATACGAGTGTATCGTCAAGTTGTGCGACCGAATTGATATCTGTAAGGTCGCTGAAACGGCCGAGCGATATGAGTTTTGGGTTGTAACTTATCTGTTGATCTATTTGTTTTAGATCTTCAAGTTGTAGATTCTCGCTGGGAATGAGTGTCGCCCCAAATGAATCGGCATAGAGTCTCCAAATATGCGTGTCAGAAAGAACATACAGTTGGTCACCTTCAACGAAGATCTTGGGTGGTAAGGGGAAATCCCCACCAACAATACTGCATTGGCCAACCCGGTATTTTTCATGAATCTCCGTGCCGGATGTACTGGCCTTTATGTGTTGAGGTTTGAACCATCTACTCGCATTTAATTGGTCAAAATGAAAATTGAGATCATGACTGTCAGAGAGCTTAAATAGTTTTCTGGATACTTCGTCTGGTAGCTCATTAATTTTGTTCAGCGCTATTTCTCTGTACTGAGCCAATCCCGCCAACCAAGCACAAACAACGCCCGTTATCTTGAACTGTTCGATTGAGTTGATTACATCACAAGACTTAATCATCAGATCAAGCCAGGCATTCGGTTTCTCTTCACCAAAAGCCAAAATATTGCTTAACGAATTACTTGTTCCAGCAAATAGTGCACCCGGGCTTTCCGTAAGAAGAGAATCAACCTTTGGATATAGGCTATTCCAGACTTTGAATAGCAGCGCTTTTTTAGACTCTGATTTCAACCAATTAAAACTGGCCAGTTCTAGTCCATACTTGAAACCCGCATGAGCTACATGAAACGTAATTTGGTTACTCTGACCATCTAAGGTCAGGACTACTGGATCTAAGCATTCGGTCAAAAACCAATTAAAGTCATCTAGATTTAAATTTGGGTACTGATGTCTGACGCTCGCAACCATTTGATTACAAGTGTCTCTTTCAGCTTGGAAATATGCCTTGAGCGCCGCTGACTTCATTGAACAAGCCCCTATGACTCAAGCCACTTGAGATAGTTCGTATAGCGCTGATGCAAATATTTAAGTTTTACGACATCCTCGTAGATGTGCCCATACATTTTCTTGCCCTCTACGAGTTTCGCTATTTCCGTCTCAATACGATTGATTCGTTTTTTAGCTTGCTTTGCAGTTAAGCCATCAAGACCTTCTTCAAACTCATTCGACAACTCTTCTACAGGGTCATTCTTATCCAAGTTAAGTTTATCGAATTCCCTACATGAAGAATCAAAGAGGTGACGCAACCAGCCGATCTTATCGCTTCGATAAAAAGTATTCTCAGACAGTTCGAAAAACGGTGAATCCATGTCAGCAAAAAGCCGGGAATGAAAAACGAATGGGAGTACTTGCCTTACATCGTTTAACTCAACCGTGTCATTACCCCTAAAAAACGCGAGAGCTTTAGCAAACTGTAGTAGTGACATCAAAGAACGAACTGAGATTCCGTTTAGGGTCTGACAACCAAGATCTTTTAGACGATCACGACCATTATCAATAGACGCTAACACATTTGATTTGACGCCTGATAATCGTGACGTGTCCTTTGTTTTATATTCAAACTGAGAGGCAGAATACTCCGAATACTCAAAGTGACTCGTAAAGAACTCTATTCTGCGCCGAATCCCTGCAGGTACTGTGATATTGCGTATCGCTAGCGACATGTCTGAGATCTCATCTTCGGTGAAAATGATCTGAGGTGGAACCATATCTTCTGGCTTTACACCTTCTTCAATACGTAGAAGCAACTGATTCAGAAATCTAGGGTTAAATGACAAAGCTTGGACAACGACATCAATACGATCTTTTAAGGCTTCGATCACCTGGTAGGTTCCGCCACCCTGATCATCATTTGCAGTTAAATACCAGGCCGCATCAGGACATTCAAAGACCTGGTTGTAGAGTTCTGCGTAGTTGTCTCCCATCACAGTCAGCAAAGCGCTTTGCGTTCGTGTAGGGATACGGTTGTATTCATCGACTATTTTTACGCGCATTCCAAGCCATTTCCGCCACGATATGCGGATGTCTTCGATCGCTTCGGCCGAGGCCAGATCCGATGGCAAGGGATTACCCAGCAAATCAGCCACTGTCATCTGCGGATGGCCATGTTGCATGGCTCGTTTAACTTCTTTTGTCGTATAACCGCCCATGATACCCATCAAGATTGCACTAGCCGTTTTACCCCGGCCTGGTCCGCCAATGAAAAGGCATTTACTTTGAGTAGCGAACGTGAGGAGTGGCAATAAGATAAAGCTTGAGTAAGACTGTTCAGTTGGGAGGTTTAGCGTACTGTGACTGTCTCCCGCCCTAAACTGTTGCGGAGACTGATCATTATATTCGATATCATAGTGAGGACTGATTATCGCGTTATTAACGATCCAAAAGTAAGC
>NZ_LWFZ01000972.1:0-2039 GCF_001635225.1 Oleiphilus sp. HI0086 | reverse complement strand
GTTGCAGTCGGCAAACGCAATTTCCGTTACGGCTGGTGCGTCTGCACCCGAAGTTCTCGTGCAGAAAGTTGTCGATCGTTTGGTAGAGTTGGGGGCTAAAGAAGTTGAAGAGGCTGATGGCCGTGAAGAAAATATCGTTTTCAGCATGCCGAAAGCTCTAAGAATACCCGCAGAAAATATTTAGAGTTTATTATTTGCTAGCCAGAATCGAATTGGTTAGCATATAAGTCAAGCGCAAAGGATAAGCGCTTTCTCACAATTAACCAGCGATCAAAGGATATGATGCTGATGTTAAAGACTTCATGTAAGTTAAGTACGTGCTCGCGTGCGCCAAATATAGCTTCTTTAAAGGCTGCTCAGTCAGGTTTTTCTCTGATTGAACTTCTCATCAGCTTGCTTATTTTTAGTGTCGGAATTTTAGGACTCGCCTCAATGCAAATTACCAGCATGAGGATGGCACTCGATGCTCAGCAGTACTTTAGCGCTAGTTTGTTGGCGAGTGCTATTTCAAATCAGCTTCAAGCAAGCGGTTCAACTCAGGGGGCTGAATTTTGGACTCAACAAGTGTCTGAAAGCTTACCTTCAGGTTTGGCGCTAATCGAATCTAGTGCTTCAAACTATCGAGTGACCTTGAGCTGGAATTCCAGTGAAGACCACGCCCGGCAGCAGGGTAATCGGAGATCTCAGCTAGTGTCGAGTGTAAGCCTATGAAGGGGCATCTCAATCAGTTGGAATATCATAAAGGTCTTAGCTTGATAGAGTTGTTGATCGCTTTGGCGCTGAGCTCAATTTTGAGTCTGGCTTTATTTGAAGTATTCAAAATTGCGCGTGATGCTTCAAGCCGGGTTACTGGAGCAAATGAAATGCTGGATAGTGCCCAATTGAGCTTTTCCGTCTTGCAGGACTCTATCAATATGGCTGGATTCTGGGGTGGAGTTGATTCCCGAGAATTAACGCTGATAACGAAGCAACTTAGTGCTTTTCCGGGCAACTGCAACAGTGCTTGGGTGCTCAATATTGAACAAGGCTTGCAAGGCTTTGACGGGCGAGAAAATGCAAATGATATTCCTGCATTACCCAGTGATTGCTTGAGCAAAGATTATGTACCTCATAGCGATGTACTACTTGTTCGTCGCGCATCGGTGAATGACCCGGTTCCTGAAGAAAAGTTAGGTAATAAGTACTATAAAAAACGCTTTATTGTTCGAGGAAGCCCTGAAACAGGGGGGATTGTTTTCCAGGGCAAAGATATGGCTAAAGCGCGGCAACAAGTGCCACCCTCAGCTTTTGTTGTTAATAGCTTGTTGAGTATCGATATGTACTATCTGGAGTATTGCAAAGATGAAGAGCTTTGTGATGTCTCAGGTATCGGCTTAAGTCGTTATACCCTGATCGGCAACCGCTTTATCAAACAGCGCTTGGTTAATGGTGTGGCGCAAATGCAATTTGAATATGGGCTCGATCTAAGTGGTGATGGCAAGGTGGAGCGCTATCTTACTGCCGATAACGTTTTCAGCTGGAATGATGTATTGTCGGTACGTGTTTTCGCTTTATTCAAAAGCAAGCTATCGGCAAGTTCGAATGAGAATCCGGAAAGAGAATTCAAACTGGGTACAGGTTTTGAGTTCGAGCCAGAAGAGCATGAACGGAGGTATAAATTCAAAAAGTTTCAGTCAGAATTTAGTTTGAAGAATACTTAGTTAATAACAGCGGTGATGAGCAAGGAGGCAATATGCACCTAAAATCAAAGACCTATCCAATAAGAGCCATGCAACAATACGGAGCTACATTAGTCTTGTCATTAATGTTGCTGGCGATCCTCACAATACTCTCAACAACGATGATGCAAAGCAGTTACCTAAGCTTTAAATCTCAGTCTTCCAGAGTGGCGTTTCAACAAAGCAGTCATGAACTAAATCAGTTTCAGCTTCAAGCTGCGAAGCAAATAAAAAGCTTTATTGATTCTAGACGAGATAGTCATGTTGAGCTCAAAAAGTCATACTCAGAAGGCTTCAAGTTAATCGATGACTTGCTGAACC
>NZ_LWFZ01000971.1:0-1893 GCF_001635225.1 Oleiphilus sp. HI0086 | reverse complement strand
GACATCACTGTATTTGTCGATCGCACCGCTGCACTGTGTTCAGACTTCACTTGTGGCGCGAATAAAGATGGCGTTCATTTAACAGACGTCAATTGGCAAAGAGATCTTGAACTAGGTGAAGTCGTTGACCTGCGTAACGTTCTTGAAGGTGATACCAGCCCTGACGGCAAAGGTACACTCGAAATCAAACGCGGTATCGAAGTCGGTCATATCTTTAAGTTGGGCAACAAATACAGTTCCGCAATGAATGCCTCGGTATTAAACGAAAATGGCAAAGCCACCATTATGGAGATGGGCTGTTACGGCATCGGTGTATCGCGTATTGTCGCGGCAGCTATTGAACAAAATAACGATGACAATGGCATTATCTGGCCTGAATCGATAGCGCCTTTCCAAATCGCGCTCATCCCACTCAATGGTCATAAGTCTGAGCCTGTTGCCAATAAGACTGAAGAGATCTATCAGCAGCTTGTTGACCTAGGTGTTGATGTACTCATGGATGACCGAAATGAGCGTCCAGGTTCCAAGTTTGCTGACATTGAGCTGATTGGTATTCCTCACCGAGTTGTTATTAGTGACCGAGGCATCAAGGCTGGCACACTAGAATACAAAGGCAGAAATGACAGCGATAAGCAGGATGTTGCTATCGATGACATCATGGCCTTACTAGCAGATAAGCTTGGCTTCACTATTGCTTAGGGTTTGTCGATGAGAGCGATGACTCCACAAGGTCTTTATCAGCTCTTATTCGTGCTGGTTATTTCTCTGTCTTTCGCGTCTTCAGTTAGCGCTGAACAGGCCAGCTTACGCCAGGCTCCAGATGATGAGCTGCGTAAGCTCCTTATGCAAACGGTCAATGAGTCCAGTAGTTTTGTTGACCGCTTTGATGCTGAAGTTTGGCTGGTCGATATGTCCAGCCGACTTAAGCGCTACATCAAAGACCCAGAGGAACGTTTGTCGCTGTTAAAGCGCGTTCACTCTGAAGCGAAACGAGCGGGCCTGGAACCCGAGTTAGTACTATCAGTGATCCATGTTGAAAGCGCATTTAAGCGCTTTGCTATCTCCAGAGTGGGTGCACAAGGACTCATGCAAGTTATGCCTTTTTGGAAGAATGAGATTGGTCGCCCGGACGACAACCTCACGACCGTTTCAACCAACCTCCGGTATGGCTGTACAATCCTGAAGCATTACCTGAATAAAGAGAAAGGCAACCTGATCAGAGCCCTTGCGCGATACAATGGCAGTTTAGGTAAAACTAAGTACCCTTCAAAGGTCTTACGTTTTTGGCAGGACTACTGGTTCGTAAAACATGTATAAGCCAGCATAAAGAAAGAAATAGAGTTCAAACTATGCAAGAAATTATCGTCGACCTTTCCATTGATAAAGAGGAATGGCTGCGAATCTATAGGGGTGAAGCCAATATCGTCTATGCAATCAGCAGAGATGGCCGATCCATTCAGTTTCCGGCCGCTATCCTGAGTAAATATGTGACACACCACGGCATTGAAGGGAGCTTTGTTATTTCTATCAATGACGCCGGAAAGTTCCAATCTATCATTAAACTTTAGACCCTACTTGAGACAACGCGATATGACACACAACACCACGAAAGCCACGCTACAAACGCATCAGGTCATTTCGCTAAAAGAAGCTGAACTGGTTTCTCACTTGAAGGCCATGTCACTTGAAGAACTTGAGTTTCATGCTCATGAAATTATGAAAGATATGGGTTCTGAGCAATCTCCTCAAGTCATGGCTAAAGTAATGAAGTCTTTGGAGAAACCCAAAGAAGGTTATTCAAAATTTGAAACAGTCCAAAAAACACTTGAAGATGAACTGCCCAACAAAGCTTATCTCAGCGATATCTATGCGCGCCTGGCCGCTATCGTGATG
>NZ_LWFZ01000970.1:0-2317 GCF_001635225.1 Oleiphilus sp. HI0086 | reverse complement strand
TCGAGTGGTTTGATAAAACGCATGTCCACGAGTGTTGCATTGAGCTTTTCGGCAGCAGCTTTCGCCGGTTCCAGCAAAGAGCCAAATGATAGAATGGCTATTTTCTTTCCTTCGCGAATTGCTTTGGCTTTGCCTAATTCCAAGGCTTGCATCTCTTTTTCAATTTCTGCACCCGGGCCTGTGCCTCGTGGGTAGCGCACGCAAGCTGGGCCTTCATATTGGTGGCCTGTGTAGAGCATTTTCCGAAGTTCATTTTCGTCCGAAGGCGCCATCACAACTAGCTTGGGAATGCAGCGTAAGAAGGATAGGTCGAAACTTCCGGCATGCGTTGCGCCGTCTTCACCAACCAGGCCAGCCCGGTCTATGGCAAACAAAATATCCAGGTTCTGGATGGCGACATCATGAATGAGCTGATCATATGCGCGCTGTAAGAAGGTTGAGTAAATTGCGACAACAGGCTTCACTCCTTCACAAGCCATGCCTGCTGCCAGTGTTACGGCATGCTGTTCGGCGATGGCAACGTCATGGTAGCGCTCAGGGTAGAGTTCGGAAAAACGAACTAGGTCGGAACCTTCTCGCATCGCTGGCGTAATACCGACGACCCGACTGTCTTGTGCGGCGATATCGCAAAGCCACTGGCCAAAAACGTTTGAGTACTTGGGTTGGCTGGCAGGCTTATTTTCAACAGGGCTTACTTTGGGTTTTGCTTCTATTTTGTTGATTGCGTGGTAGCCAATCGGGTCGATTTCTGCTGGTGCGAAGCCTTTCCCTTTTTTGGTGACAATATGAAGGAATTGAGGGCCTTTCAGCTCCTTCATGTTTTCTAATGTTTTGATTAAGGTTGGCAAGTCATGACCATCGATAGGGCCAATGTAGTTAAAGCCTAATTCCTCAAAAAGCGTACCGGGTGCAACCAAGCCTTTGACGTGCTCTTCAGTTTTCTTGGCAAACTCCATTAGGCCGGGAGTGCTGCTCAGAATTTGCTTGCCGCCATCGCGCATCTGATTGTATGTTTTTCCTGACAGAATTCTCGCCAGATGGTTCTTCAAACCGCCTACGTTGTCCGAAATCGCCATGTCATTGTCATTTAAAATAACTAGCATGTCAGGAGCGATATCTCCGGCATGACTCATTGCTTCAAATGCCATGCCTGCTGTTAGAGCGCCATCGCCAATCACTGCGATAGACTTGCGAGAGCTGGACTGCATTTTTGCAGCCAGAGCCATGCCAAGAGCTGCACTGATTGAGGTGCTAGAATGCCCGACACCGAAGGTGTCGTATTCACTTTCTTCTCTTGCGGGAAACGCCGCAGGGCCGTCATGTTGGCGAATTTTTAATATTTGCTCGCGTCGGCCTGTTAGAATTTTATGAGGGTAAGCTTGGTGTCCAACATCCCATACGACACGATCTTCAGGGGTGTTAAATACGTAATGCAGTGCAACCGTAAGTTCGATGACGCCTAACCCGGCACCAAAGTGACCACCTGATTGTCCGACACTGTATAGCAGGTAGGCTCGCAGCTCATGGCTAAGCTGGGCCAGCTGTTCTTCCGATAGTAAGCGCAACTGAAAAGGTTCATTCACCTTGTCCAGCAATGGCGTATTGGGTCGTTGCAAAGGAATTTCTTGAAAGATCGGAAAAGTTGTATGCATTGGCTATAAATTACAGATAGATAGTAAGGGTCGAAGTATAACAGAAACCTTAAAGGGAGGAGTGCAGTTTTTACGACTTAATCGACGTTACACCTCTTACTTTATTCTGGAAATAATATAGTCACTAATCGCTGTAAGTTGCTGAACATTTTTGTCGCCGAGATTACTCAGCGCGTTGATAGACTCTTGGTGTAGCGCTATAAGTTTTTCTTTAGCGCCCTCTAAACCAAGCTGGGCAGGATAGGTCGGTTTGTTTAGCGCGATGTCAGCACCTTGGGTTTTTCCAAGTGTTTGGGTGTCACTGATAATATCCAGAATGTCGTCTTGAACCTGGAAAGCTAAGCCAATAGCCTGTGCGTAGTTGGTTAGCGCTTCATATTCTTGTTTCGTCACGCCTGACGGGCTGCTTAGCGCGCCTATTTGTACAGAGGCTTCAATCAGGGCACCAGTTTTATGTCGATGCATGTTTTCAAGCTGGCTCAGAGACAAGGTTTGCCCGACAGAGTTAAAATCGATTGCTTGCCCTAGCACCATTCCTCTGGCACCACTTGCTTTTGTCAGCAGCTGGATCATTTTGATCTGGCTTTCGAGACCAAAGTGTTTGGCTTGGCTGAGTAATTCAAAGGCCATTGCTTGTAAGGCATCACCTGCCAGAATAGCCGTGG
>NZ_LWFZ01000969.1:0-2024 GCF_001635225.1 Oleiphilus sp. HI0086 | reverse complement strand
AGCACCACCATCGCTCCCCATCGGGACTCGTGACATAGACTCGATACCCCCAGCGACCACGAGATTTTCCCAACCTGAACGAATCTTCATTGCAGCGGTGTTAACCGCCTCGAGCCCCGATGCGCAAAAGCGATTAAGGACAACACCTGCAACATCATCATTCCATCCTGCAGCCAATGCTGCAGTTTTTGCGATATCAGCACCTTGGTCGCCAACAGCGGTAACGCAGCCCATGACGATATCGTCAACCTCAGCTGTATCGAAACCATTGCGCTGTTGAAGAGCGTTTAATAAATCTGAAAGAAGTGTTACCGGTTTTACTTCATGAAGAGCGCCGCTCGCTTTACCTCGGCCCCGAGGTGTGCGAATCGCGTCAAATATTAGGGCTTCATTTGTCATTGTACTTATCCTATAAAATTTGTTCGTCCATTGAATGGAAAACGCATTATTAGGATAGCTGGCTAAGCGAAGGTCTCAATGATATTTCATAGCAATAAAGTTGATCATTTATTGCAAGCTTAGAATGAGAGAGTAAAAAACGGCTTAGGGATTCGATTATGCGCGGCCGGTGACCCCGCCTTCCTTGGAGCGCTACCAAGGCTTATGTAGGCGGCCCGTCTCGGGGCGCAGGTTCTGCCTCGGAGTAGTCAGATGGTACGGCGGTTTCGTTCTGCGCGGCCAGAGAACCCGCCTACTTTGAGTGCTATTAAGCCTTGTGTGCTTGCTCTAGATATTCGTGACTTTGCATTTCTAACAAACGGCTTTCTGTTCGTTCGAACTCAAAGCTAAGTTTGCCGCCCTGGTAAATTTCATGGATAGGCGCTTCAGCAGAGATAATCACCTTAACGCTGCGGTCATAAAATTCATCAACCATATTGATAAAGCGCCTCGCCTGATCATCTGTATCGATACTCATCTGAGGGACGTTACTCACGATCACTGCGTGAAATTCTCTTGCGATCTCAATGTAGTCATTCTGGCTTCTAGGTCCATCGCAAAGCTCGGAAAAGGTAAACCAAACAACATCGTCAGCATGCCGTAGTGCTTTAAGAGGGCGACCATTAATCTCAAGCTCTAGCTCGTGAGAACCAGCTTCAACAGCGAGCTGTTTAAAGTATTTATCCAAATTGATATCGGCTTGTGCATCTAAAGGAAAATGATAAAGCTCAGCCTGTTCAAGTGTACGTAAGCGGTAATCGTTACCGCCATCAACATTCACAACCTCGGTGTACTTGTTAACAAGATCGATAGCAGGCAGAAAGCGATCACGCTGTAGGCCATCCTTGTATAAACCATCTGGAACAATGTTTGAAGTACATACAAGGGAAACACCGTTCGCAAAAAGCTCTTGCATTAAGCCGCCAAGAATCATTGCATCACCGATATCGGAAACAAAAAACTCGTCGAAGCAAATTATACGGGCCTCATCACTCAACTTCTTCGCAACGATATGCAATGGGTTCTTTTCGCCTTCAAGCGTAGTCAGCTCCTGGTGAACCCTTTGCATAAAGCGATGGAAGTGAATGCGCATTTTTTGCTCAAAAGGCAGGCTTTCATAGAAGTTATCCATTAGATAAGTTTTACCACGACCCACCCCGCCCCAGAAGTAAAGGCCTTTGACAGGCTCTGGCTTCTTTTTAGAAAACTTGTTAAACCACTTCCCGGCTAAGCGCTTGCGCTCTGCTTCATCTGAAATTAGATTTTCATACAGCGTTTGCAGTCTATCTACCGCCATTTTCTGTGCAGGGTCTTTAACGAAACCTTCCTTTTCCAAATCTTGTAAATAACGTTGCAAGGGAGAGAGCGGTAAAGACGACATATTCGAAAAATCCTAATACGAGTAAAACTAACTCTGGAAGCTTTTCTGTGAAACTTTTTTCAGAGGCCTAAAAAAGCGGCTATTTTGAGGCTTGTTGCCGCCTAGGTCAATTTTCGATTAAAAAACTATTTGCTATTGTCTTCAGACTAAAGAGGTTTTAGTATCAATCTATTATATTTTAGTTTTTTATATAACTAACATTTCT
>NZ_LWFZ01000968.1:0-2210 GCF_001635225.1 Oleiphilus sp. HI0086 | reverse complement strand
CTGAATATTCACCCATGTGTAGGGGAGCACTTACAGCTAGCGGTAGAGAGCGAAAATTGTGGTGTCGCGATTGAACAGAGCTTTGCCAAAGCAAAACGTTATATGCTGCGCCGCATGCGCGGAATTTCAGATGAAGCGGCAGCTAAGATGCTTGGCTAATAGATGAAAAGCTTCGTCGTGCTGCATCGGTAATTGCAACGACAGCCGGATGTTTCAATTTTCGCTCTGGTGAAATAACAAAGAAGTGTTCGCTAACATTGTTTATCTCACCAATCGACTTAACGTTATACATGCGCTCAACTTGGCTTGCCATGGCTGATGGCGCAGGAAAAAAACCTGCACCGCCTTCGCCAAATGCTTTTAGCAATGCACTATCGTCAAACTCTGCGATGACATTTGGTGATATGTCTACCTGATCAAACCAATCATCCAAGCTTCTACGTAAAGCATGATCATTCAGAGGGAGAAGAACGGGTGCCTCATTTAGCAATTCAGGGAACTCTCCTGAATGTTGGTGCCGCAATTCGTCTGTGCCAAAGAAAGATAAGCTACTAGAACCTAGCTCATGGCTAAAGGCTTTAACATTGAGCCCGGTAGGAATACTGCGATCAGATAGCACCAAATCAAGTTTGTGAACGGCTAAATCTCCAAGCAAGCTATCTAGGTCGCTCTCCATACAGACGATTTTTACCGGATCATCTAGTTTCATAGCTGCTTCGAGAAGTTTATAAGCGATGAGTTTGGGAATGGAGTTTACGATTCCAACATTGAAAGTAATTGGTGCTCCGGGCTGCTTGCTTTTGACTCGTTGAGTAAGCTCAGCGCCCAGGCTGAATATTTCATCGGCGTATTGCTCAACCATGCGCCCCATCTCGGTGATAACTAGGCCGCGACCCACTCTTTGAAACAGAGGCTCACCGATAGTTTCTTCAAGCATTTTCAGCTGACCGCTGATTGTTTGAGGCGTTAAATGAAGAGACTCAGCTGCTTTTGCGACGGAGCCTTCTCGAGCGACGGTCCAAAAATATAGCAGGTGGTTGTAATTGATATGTCTCATGCTAAGCCCCCTAAGGTGTATTGACTGACAATCGTAATTCATCAATATTGCAAGTTATATACGAAGATAATGTGATTTTAGATCGGTTTTTTCGATGATGGTTTGTTTAGTGTCAGCTTAATGTTTATTTTCAGTATTGTAGAAGCTTTCCTTATGATCGAAAAAAGCGACCGTTTAGTAAGTAAAAAGCTACTTTTATCGATCCCAGAAAGGCGGGATGATCTAAGTCGTATAAATTGTATTGGGGGATTTTGCTATGTTCTATGTATATTCACCGAGTGGACGGGCCTTCGCTGGGCCGTTGGAAAAGCTTAGGAAGGTTGAGAAACCCGCCAATACCTCGACAATACCGAGTTTAAATTATACAGAAGTAGAGCTTGAAGAGAATGAGCAAGCCAGAAGTTCCTATGATGTGCCCGTCAAAGCGATTTCTGAATATCAGAATTTGCTTAAGAAAAACTCACAGCAAGAAGCTGTTTATCATGCTTACCAAGTTATGAGCCAACCGGTCGTTAGTGTTCAGCTAAGCGATACATGGGGATACGTACTTGAGTTATTCGAACAGGTGCATTATCAGGTAGTTCCTGTTCTGGATAATAAAGGGCAGCTAGTTTCAGTAATCTCTCGCCAACAAATATACGCTAAGCTCTTGTCTCAATCGTCGGTTCAAATGGGGCGGGACACTTCATTATCGAGTGTTATCCAAACAAGGGGGAAATCTGTTGTTTCAGCGGATCCTGTGACAGATGTTCGTAGAGTGGCCAAGGCCTTAGTCATGTATAGCTTGGATGCAATCCCTATTGTGGATGCTGAGCATCGTTTAGTGGGGATTGTCTCCCGCACTGATATTTTAAGGTGTGTGACTGCCAACCCTCCTCTTTCAATGTGGTGTTAGCGCGAAAGAGACTTAAGCCCCCAAAGAGATCTAGGCGAAGATTTATCTGTGTCAGAAAATTCCTTATTAAATGAACGAATTAAACTGCTTTTTTAAGGGAATGTTCATTGAGAAACTGAGGCTATATTAAGTAGCTGTATGAAGCTATCGAATACAAACCATTCTAACTCCCTTGCTCGAGCGAACTTTCGAGACACCCCGCATTGCGGGGTTTTTTTATATTCTGCAATACTCTTAGCATAACTTTATGTTCGTTAA
>NZ_LWFZ01000967.1:0-2499 GCF_001635225.1 Oleiphilus sp. HI0086 | reverse complement strand
GAGATGCGTCTGATCCAGCTGCAAATTATTAAACAAGCCAAGCAGTGGCCAGAAGAGGCTTTATTACCGCTTATTCAATATACTCATGAGCAAAAAACCATGCTCGAAGAGCGTGTGAGCCACTTAAGGAATTTAGCGAGTTCGAGTAAGGACAAAAAGGTTCAGCAGGCTAAATTGAAAGAACTGATCGATAGAACGCATCAGCAAATTAGCGAAGTTGAGCAAATACATCAGAGCCTGAGTACACCGCCGCCAAGCAATGTGATTAGTATTCAGGATATTGCCATTCGCTAGAGGGCCGTTTACACTCCGCTTTTCTTGATACGCATCATAAAGAGCCCTAATCCAACGCATGCCTGAAACTGCCAGTTCCTCACCAAACACTTCTAACGCGCAAGCGATGCACTCTGTAGGTATCGTTGAGCCGAAAGTTGCACATTTTGACCAAGCGCTAAATCTGATCAGTGGCAAGACGCTGCAACAATATGAGCTTGTCTATGAAACTTACGGCGAGCTGAACGAAAACAGAACTAACGCAATATTGATCTGCCATGCCTTGAGCGGCGATCATCATGCCGCGGGTTTTCATTCGGAATCTGATAAGAAGCCTGGCTGGTGGGACTCGTGTATAGGCCCAGATAAGCCAATAGATACCAATCGCTTTTTTGTGGTGAGCCTGAATAACCTGGGTGGCTGCAGTGGTAGTACCGGGCCAAACACTATCAACCCTGAAACCGGTGAGCTCTATGGCCCAGACTTTCCTATTATTACTGTTGACGATTGGGTCGAAAGTCAAGCTCGCTTGGCTGACCGTTTAGACATTGACGTTTGGGCTGCGGTGGTCGGTGGGAGTCTAGGCGGTATGCAGGCTTTGGCGTGGTCGCTCAATTATCCCGAGCGTTTGAAACATGCGGTGGTTATTGCCTCAACACCTAAGCTGACTGCTCAAAATATTGCTTTTAATGAAATCTCTCGTAAAGCGATTACCTCTGACCCCGATTTTCATCAAGGTCACTATTACAGCCAAGATACCATACCGTCGAAAGGCTTGATGCTCGCTCGTATGATTGGTCATGTGACCTATCTGTCTGACGCCTCAATGGGTGAAAAGTTTGGTAGGGATCTAAAGGAAGAAGCCTTCAACTTTGGCTATGATGTTGAGTTTGAAGTCGAGAGCTACCTAAACTATCAAGGTGAGCGCTTCTCAAAAACCTTTGATGCCAATACTTATTTATTAATGACACGGGCTTTGGATTACTTTGACCCGGCTGAAAAAACAGAAGGTTCTCTTGAGAAAGCACTAGGCAAAGCCCAGTGTGGCTATTTTGTTGTTTCCTTTAGTACAGACTGGCGCTTTTCTCCCGAGCGTTCAGAGCGTTTGGTTGAAGCTATGACTAAAGCAGGTAAACGTGTCTGTTATGCAGAGGTAGACTCAGAATATGGACATGATGCGTTTTTAATTCCAACGGAGCGCTATATGGCTATCTTCTCAGCTTATATGAAGCGTATTGCTGAGGAGATAAAATAATGCGTGCCGACCTGAGACTGATAGAACCCTGGGTGAAAGAAAGCAGCCGTGTGCTCGATTTAGGTTGTGGTGATGGCACTTTACTGGCGCACTTACAGCAGGAAAAGAAGGTCCTTGGATATGGGCTAGAGATTGCGTCAGAGCAGATAACCCGATGCATTGAGAAGGGAGTTAATGTTATAGAGCATGATCTGGACAAAAGAGGCCTGTCTCAATTTGCCGATCAGCAGTTTGATACGGTGATTATGACGCAAGCTCTACAGGCAGTCCGGCGTCCGGATGTGATGCTTGATGAAATGATGCGTCTCGGAAATCAGGGAATTGTTACCTTTCCAAATTTTGGCTATTGGCGTTGCCGCCATTACCTTTTGTGGAATGGCAAAATGCCGATGTCGAAAACTTTGCCGCATACCTGGTATAACACACCGAACATCCACCTCTGCACCTTTAAGGACTTTGAAGCGCTTTGTGTTCAAAAAGGTATCAAGATCCTGAACCGCGAAGTGGTGGATGCAGAGTTTGAACAGAGTAGTTTTGCGCGCATGTGGCCAAATCTATTTGCCGAATTTGCGGTATACCGCATTAGTAAATAATTCACTTTTTCTGATCCAATAGGCTCAAGCGTATGAATTCAGCGATGATACGAACCTTAACAAGTTTAATTTTTTTGCTCACGACTTTTCTTTCTGTTGCAGCGAATGCAGAGAAGAAAGAGGTATTTCCAGGGCCTGATGGCAGCGATTATGAAGTACACTATATTGCCTTTGCCTCGACCTTCCTCGATGAAGAGGTTGCAAGGCAGTATCAACTAGTTAGAAGTCGTTCTTTAGGCTTGGTTAATATCAGTATTATTAAGGTCGATAAGGAGGGAAAGCGAAAAGCAGTGGGTGGTTCCGTGCAGGCAGAGATGATCAATGAGATTCGCCAGTCGCAGTTTTTATCTTTCCAGCAAGTTATAGAAGGCGATGCTA
>NZ_LWFZ01000966.1:0-2613 GCF_001635225.1 Oleiphilus sp. HI0086 | reverse complement strand
ACCGTTTTACAAGAGAGTACTGCGGAATAAATCGCTCTGCGATGTCAGGTGTTTTTGATTGAGCTTAAATTTCAGACAAAAAAAAGCGGCGAAAGGTGCCGAACTACCTAATCGCCGCGTTCACTAATAGGGCTTGTAGGGAGGCCCTAATCGGAAAAAGTTATCACAACACAAGTTTAGAAAGGAGCTAAGCAAAAAGGCCTGAAGTTTTTTGCTTAACGCCGTTCGTCTTGATGATTCAAATAATAGGGCTTAGCCGGGCTTAGTTTGATCACNCGAAGGGCTTAGCCCCCGGCGTACCGACCTCAAAACATGACACGCATCACAGTTTTTTCGTCTTTTTAATACTTTTAGGCTAAGTTTTTCTCTTGGAACAAGGTTTAAGCAAAGGCAACGAAGCCGGCTTAATCCCAATAACAATAGTCATCCTTGAATTTAGGCTTGATGGGTGCAATCCAAGCACCATGGTCTAAACTAATGCCTTATAGCCCCCATAAGAAGTCATGGCGCCGTTCATAAGCCACGTTATCGGAAGACTGGAAATGATAAAAATTAGCCGAAATAGACACTCAATCGCTTCGGCACTCATCGTAGTCAGTATGATGCTTGGCTTTAGCGCCTTATCTCAGGCTCATCAAGAGAAAGGCAAGCCTGTCTCATTTAATAGTTATCCTCCTGTCGCTTACATCAACGAAACCACACAAGAAATTGATGGCCCGGTGGCCGCTCTGGTTAAGGCGGTTAATAAGAAGCTAATGCGAGACACCACCTTTCAATTTAACCCCTTGCCCCGAATGTTTGTTGAACTAGAAGCGCATCGTGCGGACGCTGCATTCAATATGAGCTATAACACAGAGCGAGCCAAGAAATGGCACTACAGCTTGCCCGTTCATGTAGTGAACTATGGTCTGTTTGTTAAAAAAGATAACCCTTTAGACTACAGCTCGCGTCAGCAGTTAAGCGGTTTAACCATCGCCACCTATGGCCCGACCAACATGTCGAAAAAGGTCGAGAAATTCGCAAAGAAAATCCCTGGGGCTCGTGTTGTCATAGAGAACGACTTTGAGCATGTGTTTAAAATGCTCGAAGCTGATCGCTTTGGTAAACGTGGGGTGGTCTATGTACCGGATGTCGTCGGCTTTGATACGATCAAAGAGTTCAAGCTGCAGAATGTGCGTTATGCAGGGCCAGATATTAAGAACTTATATTATGTGATTTTTGTCAAAGAAACAGTTTCTAAAGAGTATGTCGATGCCTTTAACCAGGTCTTGCTAACCTTTCACCGTGACGGCACCATGACGGATATTTACGCACGATACAATGGCTCTGTTACCGCGAACGTGCCTGCCATCGAAGATATGGTCGTTCCCGGGCACTAAACTAGCTAATACTTTCGACTAGATAGCGCTTATCACCAAGCTCTACTTCGTCCTCGAGATAGGCGCCAAACAAAGCCTTTCCCAGCGGCGCGAGCTTACTCAAAAGCAACACCTGGCGGCCATTAAAATCGACTATAAGGCCCCCTGCAACAGGCGAAAGAAACACTTCACTAGCAGCCTCGTCGCGACCAGTGCCGAGCTCTCTCAGTCCAATTAAGGTACCAAATTGAATTGCATCGTCTTCACCAAAGTTCTTTGGCTTTAAGCGTTCAAATGTTTTAAGTGCGTTTTCTGCTTCAGCCATCCGGCGAGCCTGCCCTTCGGCCAAATAAGAAGCTTCCAGCCCAAGCGTATCATATTTGTTCTCGGCAACATTCTCTTCGTGCGTTGCCGTTTCATAAGCTTGTTTAGCAGCAGAGTACGCAATATCATAACGCGATTTTAGTGCACTAATTATTTGTACATGCAGAAGCTCTTTATCCATCGCAATAACTATAATTCCGCCTGTCCACTATCGTAGATAAAATGCTGGTTACGTCCGTTTTCCTTGGCGTGGTATAGCGCTTTATCCGCTCTCGCGATTAATGCTCCAATGCCTTCATCCGCCATCATCATTTCTGCAATTCCAACCGATACAGTCACTTTAATATTATGACCTTCAAACTCAAATAATTGACCTTCAACCACATCAATTATGTTTTGCGCAACCGTCACAGCATCTTCAGAGGAGGTATTCTCTAACAAGATCGCAAACTCTTCTCCTCCAAAGCGAGCGAAGATATCGCTTTCACGCAATAACTGGCCAACAAGCAAAGTAAACTTAACCAAGACCTCGTCACCAGCCGCATGCCCGTATTCGTCATTGATATGCTTAAAGTGGTCCAAATCCAAAGCCAGAAGGGATAAGGGATGCTTATTGCGCAAGGCTAAAGCCCGATATTTTTCAGCCAGAACAAAGAACTTTCGACGATTATAGATTGAGGTAAGCGGGTCGGTACTCGCATAAAAACTTAGCTGCTGATTCGCCAACTCCAGTTCGTGAGTTCTCTCATGAACTTTCCGCTCTAACTCTCGATGGTAGCTTTGCTGCGCATCAACAAATTCCTGCTTCTGTTGCTGTAAGGTTTCGAGCATCTGGTTATAGCTATTCTCTAGAGACTGTAGCTCATCATCATGTTCCAGGCCAAGGTTAAGACGACGTTTATCAAGACTATCAAAATCCATACTATGCAAT
>NZ_LWFZ01000965.1:0-3363 GCF_001635225.1 Oleiphilus sp. HI0086 | reverse complement strand
TCAAATGAGTCAGCAGAAGAAATCCAGGGTGAGATCACCAAGATCACCGAAATATCGAACTCGGTTATCTCGAAGCAGCAAGAAGTTGCTGAAGTCGTGAGTAGCAGCGTAACAATTGCTAATGAAACCATGAGTAATCTAGGTGGTTTGGAAGAAGTTGCTAGCAATAGTGCTGACGTAGTTAACACCCTTACTTCCAGCCTAAGCACTCAAGCTGATCAAACAGAACAAATTAAGAACGCACTGCAAGGTGCGATTGAAGGCGCATCAATCAACGCTAGCTCTGGCAGTCTCGATGAGCAATTCCAGGCACTGATCGATCAACTAAATGACTTACAGCGCTAGGTCGCTATAAACGACAGACTTTCGTCAGCTTTCTTTACAAGCGGCCAGCTTTAGTTTTATATTCAAGTTGGCCGCTTTCAAAATTAAATTTTTTTCCCATGTTATCCTTTTGTTTTTATTTACTTTATTTTCCCTCTCAGACATGTTCAAAATACTTGGCAGAGTAAATGCTTAACTATTATTTACCAAACAATCAAGCTCAGGTCTGATAATTCAGGGTAACCTGAATGGAGGTAGTAAAATGAGCCAAAGTACTTGCCCCACAATGCAATGCGATCTCGCCACCTTAGAGAAACTCTACCAAAACAAGTGCCTGCAAGCTGAAAAAGCAAAGGCTGGCACCAATACATTTATGTACCAAGTTCTTAAAGCGGAAGCAGATAATATTCGATTCGCAATTGATCGGTACTAATTGTCTCTTACTTTCTGCTAAACGCTATCTGCAAATTAGGTTGACCAAGTGGGAAAAGGCTTTCCCCAGCTATTCCAAGCATGTAAAATCCGGCATTTCCCACATCTTCGGTATTTCTTATGCTTGACGCCTTATCACAAAATTATAAAGCCATTATTGAAAGTCTTGGTGAAGACAGCTCTCGCGAAGGCTTATTAGATACACCGACTCGTGCAGCCAAGGCTATGCAATTTCTCACTCAGGGATATCAACAAAGCCTTGATGATATAGTAAATAACGCGGTGTTCGAGTCTGACAATGACCAAATGGTTATTGTAAAAGACATAGAGCTATACTCTCTTTGCGAACACCACCTACTGCCTTTTATTGGCAAGTGCCATATCGCTTATTTGCCAAACGGCAAGGTTTTGGGTCTGTCTAAATTTGCTCGTATTGTCGACATGTATGCGCGACGCTTCCAGATTCAGGAAAACCTCACTCGTCAAGTGGCTGAAACAATCCAGCAAGTGACTGGCGCAAAAGGTGTGGCTGTCATCATTGAGTCAAAACATATGTGTATGATGATGCGCGGCGTTGAAAAACAAAATTCAGTCATGAACACTTCCGTTATGCTGGGCGCTTTCAGACAGTCTCAGGCAACACGTAGTGAATTCCTAACGCTCGCAACCAACTCTTAAGAACATGTCGCTGTGTGTCTAGGATCGATACACAGCACTCTTGCCACCAACAGGTATGATCAATGCTAAAACTCGACTCACTTAATCAACTCAAGCAACTCAAGCAAGATATCAAAGCTAGTCGCAATCTCTGCATTGGGACAGTTAAAGGTTCTGCTTACAAATTTGGTTTTGTGACACTTGATACCAACCGAGACGTTTATCTTCCACCCGATGAAATGGAGCGCGTACTCCCTGGTGATAGAGTAGAAGTTGAAGTCATAAAAGATGCAAAGAACAAAAAGGTCGCTAAATTAGAAAGGCTAATTGAAAGCAACACCCAGTTCTTTTGTGGCAAATACATAGAGAAGGGTAAAGCTGCTTTTGTTGAGCCCGATATCCAAGGCATGTGTCGGTGGTTTTTTATTCCTCCTCAAAAGCGCAAAAAAGCCAAAGCGAAAGACCTGGTTGTCTGCAAGGTTACTCAACATCCTTTTAAGTCAGGGAAAGCACAAGCAAGCATTGTCGAGCTAATTGGTACCGACCAAGATATCGGTATCGAATCATTGTATGCCAGCAAGAAGCACCGCCTGGAAACAAGCTGGAGCAAAGTCGAGCAAGAACAAGCAGATGCGATTTCAGAAGAACAGATAGCAGGTTTAAGCGAAGGGCGTAAAAACTATTGTGAACTTCCCTTTGTTACCATTGACTCGTCTTCTACGAAAGATATAGACGATGCCTTGTATGCAGAAAAAGCTGAGCAAGGTTGGTATATATATATTGCGATTGCCGACCCCTGCGCCATGATTGATGCCGGCTCAGCCATCGAGAAAAGTCTGATAAAACGCGCAAGTTCAGTCTACTTCCCCGGTCAGACTATCGCGATGCTTCCAGAAAAGCTGGGCAGTGATATCTGCTCTTTGGTAGAAGGTAAACCGCGTCTGGCCAAAGTAGTAAAAGCGACTGTAAGTGAGACTGGAGATATCGAAAGCTACGAGCTAGAACAAGCGCTTATTCAATCTCATAAAAAGCTTAGTTACGAAGTCGTTGGCAGCTTTATTGACCAAGGCGAAGCGCTAGACGAGTGCAGCAGCGATATTCAGGAAAGCCTGAAGCATCTTAAGACTATTGCCGATAAACGATCAGAATTCCGCAACAAGCACAACCTGATTCAAAAAGACCGTCAAGAGTTCTACCTCGAGCTGAATGACCAGGGAAAGATTGCAGAGATCAAACAGAAAGTATTCTCCAGCGCTCACCGTATAGTTGAAGAAGCGATGGTCGCTGCAAACTGTTGCATCGCAGAACTCATTTCCAAAAGCAAACTTCCCGGTATCTACATTAGCCATAAAGGCATACGTGCCGATCGCTTGGAAAGCTTGGATAAAGTACTGCAAGAAAACATTCCTGAGTACAAAGAAGATTCTTTAGCGTCTTTAGACAGCTTTGTTGAACTATCAAAACAGCTTTCCAGTAATGATGAGTTAACTCGCTACCAACTACTTATTTCTCGCCAGTTAGAGAAAAGCCAGCTAAGCCTAGAACCTGCGCCTCACTTCGGCATGGGATTGCAGCAGTATTGCAACTTCACCTCCCCCCTTAGAAAAGCCAGTGACTTTTTAGTACACCGCCAACTCGATGCGATTGCAGCCAACAATGAAAGCTACATTAACGAAGCTCAAATAGAAGCATTAAGTGAGAATTCGAGTAAAGCCAAAAGTGCCGTCTATGATGTTGAGCAATGGCTGAAGTGCCAGTATTTAGCTAAGAACAAACAAACCTTAAATGCTACGATTCATCGTGTCTTTTCTTCTGGTTTTCAAGTTCGTCTAGCAGAAACAGGTATTGAAGGATTTGTCTCAACCAAGGAGATGGAAGGGAAGTATAGCTTTAACCAAGACCTGCTTTGCATCACCAACAAAGAGCAGTCCTTCCAACTCGACCAAGCAG
>NZ_LWFZ01000964.1:0-2198 GCF_001635225.1 Oleiphilus sp. HI0086 | reverse complement strand
CATCAAAATGTAGTGTGCCTTGTGGATTTTGTTGATTGGGTAAGCCAAGTGACGGCGACCCCAGTCTTCTAGACGGTGAACCTGGCCACCGCTATCTTTGATAACACCAGTATAACGTTCAATCATTCCTGGAACCTGTTCACTTTGATCAGGGTGCACCAAGAATACGATCTCGTAATGACGCATATTTTCTCCCTTCGGGTAATAGCCTTTTAATGTCGACCACATCGGCCGTTTAAAAAGCAAGGAGTTACAAGTACACGGTAAAGTCTATTCCTTCCATAAGAAAGGTATAAGCTCCCCGCAGATTTTAGAGCGCGATATTCTAGAGATAAAACCATCAAGGTGCAAGACCTTTGCAGTAAGTTCGAGACCTTATCGCCTAATGACTCACCATTAATACTTATTATTGAAGTAAACGCTTAGAACAGGAAGCCCGGACTCTGCATGAAAACCCGCACCTATCCACAAGTTTCCAATTGCCGCCAGTACACCATCAATATAAATCAAAGGATAAGTATCACGTCGCCAAGGAGGAATACCCGCTTCTTGAAAAAGGCTTTTAAGGCTACGCCCCGGCCCGTCAGGTCTAGTCCTGAGCGACTCCCCTCCAGCACGAGATTTTATCTGCAACTCAAAACCTGCCCCGGGCACGGCGAGCTGTATACGACCTGAATCAGCCTGCATGCTTACATCCCCACTTTCATAAGCACACGATATATTCTGAGCTGCAATTTCAACATTATAAACTTGACCACGCCGCTTAAATTGCCGAGTTTCGCTATAAGATTCACTGCCGCCCACAGGTTTACGCTGGCAATAAATTCCCCCTAGATAACGGCGCAATTCAAAACCTGACCATTGGACAATAGGATTAGCATCTGGCTTGGCTGAAATCAGCTCAGTAAAAACTCTTCCCAATATACGCTCTGAAGGCTGCGGGCAATCAAAGTTATCAATCCAAGCTCGTAACAAGATCTTCTGATCTCTCTCTCTATAAGATGATAAAACTGAGATATCGATGACTTTTTCACCCTGAGCGCGCTCAAGCAACAAGCCAGAATCAAATTGCTTTACACACCAATCATCAATAAAGCTTTGCGTTTCACTTGCTTTACACGCAACCTGCGCAAGAGCCTCGGTAGAATTTGGCCAACGCTGTTCAAGTAGAGGGAGAATTTCATTCCTCAGAAAGTTTCTATCAAAGACTGAATCACTATTGCTTTCATCCTCGACCCACTTCAGACCCAAACCTTCCGCTTCTAACTCTAAAGCCCTTCTCGAGACCTCAAGCAAAGGGCGATAAATAACAGTTCCACAAGACATAAGCCTGCTAGGCGGAATAGCCGATAAGCCCTTAACACCACTACCGCGCAATGCCCTAATCAACACCGTTTCAGCCTGATCGTTTTGATGATGACCCTGGAGCAACACATCACCATCATTTAGCAGCCTCTCGAAAACTTCGTAACGAGCCTTCCTGGCTGCGGCCTCTAGCCCTTCACCACTCGCAGTAACTGATACACGCTCTACATAGCAAGGAATAGATAGCTCCTGGCACACCTGCTGACAATGACGAGCCCAGTCGTCTGCGTTTTTACTAAGCCCATGATGAACATGTATTGCTGATAAAGCTAAGGAGGGGTTTAATAAACGAAAAGTATGCAAGAGCACGATAGAGTCCAAGCCACCACTCAAGGCAACAACATAGCGTTTGGACTCGGGCACTCTTTTTAATGCCTGCAAGATCACCGGGGAAACCTTCATCTCACTCACAGAGCACCCTATTTGACTATTTACTCTTTAACGTAGGCCGTTAAACGTTGATAGCGCTGATCCATTAATTCTTCAGTATCTAAAGCCGAAAGTTCATCAAGCCCTGCAATAAGCTGAGCCTTCAATTGAGTAGCCATCTCGGGCATATTTCTATGTGCACCGCCTAAAGGCTCCTCTATGACGCCATCAACCAGACCTAATTCTTTCAGACGTTGAGCGTTAACCCCCATCGCTTCAGCCGCATCAGCTGCATACTCAGCACTTTTCCACAGAATGGAGGCACAACCCTCAGGGGAAATAACAGAATAAGTTGAGTACTGAAGCATATTTAGACGATCACAGACACCAATAGCCAGCGCGCCACCAGAACCACCTTCACCAATAACAGTGGATATAATTGGCGTTTTAAGCCGAGACATGAC